>JAUXFZ010000464.1 GCA_030622585.1 Myxococcales bacterium | reverse complement strand
GTGCGGCACGATCATCGGTGCGATACGGGACCAGTCCTGCGCCGAGCGCCTCACCCCTCTGCGCACCGATCACTTTCGTTAGAAAGCGATCCCACGCGTCGAGGTCCGAAACCTCGAAGAGGAAGTAGCCCAAACTGTGGATGCTTGATCCCATCTCAACTCACAGGAAGAAGTCCGTCGTCTGCTCGCCCATCAAGAGCCCGCCGAAGTTGCGCTGCGTCTTGAGCGGGTTGTTGGCGTGGTGTGCACGCGCGCCGTGAATGTCCTGGAAGAACCGCTGGATGTCCTGGTTGAGGAAGATCGCAGAGCCGCCGCTTGCCATGAAGAGGTCATCCAGGGCCTTGACCATTCGATCCGTTGCCGCCCCCGCATTCGCGCGGTACGCGACTCGGTCTTCAAGCTCGATGCGCTCTCCGGACTCCGCCTTGCCCATCATCTCGTTCCAGTCGTTGCGCAGAAGTGCACGGACCTCACGCATGGCGAGGGTCGCACGCGCGCATGTTTCGAGGTTGAACGGGTCGTCCGACGCTTTCTTCCCGTCGGCTCGGCCTTGGCGGTTCTTGTTCAGATCGACGTAGGCTTCGAGCGCGCCCTGCAACATGCCGATGGCCGGTGTCGCCACGGTTCGCGTGAACAGCTGGCCAAAGGGGACGCGGTAGAGTGGGCTCGTGTTGAACTCGTTGCCTGGACTCTGAAGGCGATACGCGTCCGACATGCGGTGTATGCGATGCTCCGGCACGAACGCGTTGTCGACGACCACGGACTTGCTCCCCGTGCCCTTGAGGCCGGACACGAACCAGTCGTCGACGAGCTCGTAGTCGGATCGAGGTATCAGCAAGGTGAACATGTCTTGCGGCTTGCCCTCTTCCTTCGGACCGTAGGCGCCGAGGAACGTCCACTGGCAGTGGTCGCTTCCGCTCGAGAACCCCCATTTGCCGCTGAGGCGATACCCGCCCTCGGCCCGCGTCACCTTGCCAACCGGCATGTACGACGATGCGGTGAGTGTATCGAGTCCGTTCTCGCTCTCCCAAACATCTCTTTGAGCCTGCTCGGGGAACAGGGCGAGTTGCCAGTTGTGTACCGCGACGACGCCGAGCACCCATGCACTCGACGGACATGCCGACGCAACCTCGATCCCGGCATCGAAGAACTCGATTGGGTGACACTCGTACCCGCCCCAACGTTTCGGCTGCATCATCCGAAAGAAGCCGGCGTCCTTGAACTCCTGGATCGTTTCGTCTGGCACCACGCGGTGGGCATCGCACTTCGCGTTGCGCTCGCGCAGGGTCGGTTTCGCGTCACACGCGAGCTTTACGAAATCCGGCTTGGTGGCGTTGCTCATGCGGATGCTCCTCGCTATTCGGCAGCGTCAGCGGCCTTGGTGCGTGGGGTGTAGAACTGCGAGTACCAGCGGCGGAACTCGCCGATGGGGCCGTCCCCGTCACACAGCATCGGACGGTCGAGATAGATCTTGTTCTCCCAGATCTGTACGTCCTGCAGGTAGCCGTCGCGCATGTTGTTGATGAAGTGATCGATGAGCTTGTCTGTCATGCCTTTGGTGGTCTTCATCGAGACAGCAAAGCGCAACATGATGTTCTCTTCGTCGATCGGCGTATGCGCGTTGATGATCACGCCGAGGCCCTCACCGTGCATCTTGGTGACCTGATACGCAGGCCCGTAGTAGGTCGCGGTCGATGAAAATTCGTCCTTGCCGCCATGCACCGGATACGCGACTGCTTTGATCTTCTGTTGCCCGACGTGGCCGTCATAGGTGTTGCTGAACGAACCGGGAATCGGGTGCGTGTTGTGCACCGGTATGAAGTGCCCTGCGTCCGCGAGGTTCTCGGCGATCGCCAACGGCGGGGTCTTGATCTGGAGCTTCGCGAACTTCCACGGAAGGAACTCCGCATCGTCCCACTCTTCGAGCACGGGGATCTCCCAATCGGGCTGACTCTTTTCCCGGTCGTGCCAAACGAAGATCATGCCGTTGCGCTCGGCTACCGGCCAGCACGCCACGCTCGCCTTCGGCGGAATGCGCTTGGCGTAGGGTATCTCGACGCACTTGCCCGCACCGTCGAACTTCCATGCGTGGAACGGACACACGATTCCTTCGCCGTCGATCTTACCGCCATACCCGAGGTGCGCGCCCATGTGAGGGCAGTACGCGTCGAGCACTTTGGCTTCGCCGGACTCGGTGCGGAAGAGCACCAGCTCTTGGTCGAAGCGCCTAAGGGGCACTACTTGGCCGGCCTCGAGTTCTTCGGAGAACATGAGCAAGAACCAACCCCTGGCAAAACCCGCCCACGGGTTCGTGTCTGCTTCGTTCGTCATCGCGGCTCCTGTTCGTCTCCAACTAGAACGTGTTCCACTAGAACATGTTTCAATTCAGCGGATATTGCAAGTACTCTTTCAAGCCTGTTTTCCCTGTATTTTCAACATCTTATGGGCGCAAATCTTGCGCCACAACCATCGGGCGTGCAAAATCTGCGCAGCCGCATTGCTCATCGCCGCGGAGGCCTCGAGAAAGGTTTGACCCACAGGCTTGCTTGCCGGACGCTCCCGCGATGCGTATCGCAACGATCCTCCTTCTTGGTGCCGCTCTTCCACTGGCCGCGTGCGACAAAGGCGCACCTCCGCCGGCCCATCCGGAGGCGCCCCGAGCCGTCGAGACACAGCCCGACCCCGTGGAGGTGTCCAACGACCCAACGTCGCCGCTCAACTTCAAGGGCAAGATTGCAAAGCGCTACGAAGACTCCGTGGAGTGGTGGCCCCCGACGTACCAGCCGGCCCCCGACAACGCTCCGAACGTCGTCGTGATCCTTCTCGACGATACGGGCTTCGCACAGCTCGGCAGCTTTGGTGGGCTCATCGAGGCGCCGAACATCGACAGCCTGGCGGACGGGGGCCTTCGCTACAACAACTTCCACACGACCGCACTCTGCTCACCGTCGCGCGCCTCGCTCATGGCCGGGCGCAACCCGCATTCGATTGGGCTTGGCTCGCACTCGCTCACCGCAATGGGTTTCCCAGGTTACAACGCGATCATTCCTGACGACGCCAAGTCGGTTGCGAAGGTCATGGAGGGGAACGGCTACGTCAACTACATGCTCGGAAAATGGGATCACACACCGCTCTACGAAGTTTCACAGGCTGGGCCGTTCAAGCGTTGGCCGAGTGGCGAAGGCTTTCAGCACTTCTACGGCTTCATGGCGGCCGATGCGGACCAGTACCGCACCGTG
>JAUXFZ010000081.1 GCA_030622585.1 Myxococcales bacterium | reverse complement strand
CGGCGCCGCAGGACACGGAGAGCAGGCCGAGGAGCCCGCGGATCCCGAAGATGCCAAGGTGATCACCGATCCGAGCAAGCAAAAGCTGAAGTGGCGGTGAGCGGTCTAGGGTTTGCGAACTATTCGCGACGGACGAACAGATTCGCGTCTAGCTGGTGGACGAGCATGTCGGCGGCCTTTGCTATCGCATCGGGGTCGGTGCCGTCGAAGGTTAGCTTCGTTCGGTAGTCTTCTGCTTGCCACTTGACGTAACTGCCGACCATGACGCCGGGGAACGCTTCCGCAATGCGTTCGAGGAGGCTTGCTATCTCGCCTTCGTCGCATAGCGTGTAGACCGCCCGAGAGTGGAACTCGTAGCCTTCGTCGAGGCGCTTGTGAAGGTCGGCGAGCTTGAGCTCGAATATCTCGGGGACGCCCGGCAAGACGAACACGTTCTCGATGACCACGGTGGGCCAAGGGGCGTCGGAGCTACGAATCATTTCGGCGCCCTGCGGCATGTTTGCCATGCGCAGGTGTGCTTCGGTGGTGCGGTCGCCGTGGTATTGGCGGATCATCTTTTCGACCGCGACTGAGCGCACGACGGGCCTCCCGAAGGACGCAGCAACGCCGTCGATGGTGACGTCGTCGTGGGTCGGACCGACGCCGCCGCTAGTGAAGACGAGGTCGTGTGAGGCTCGTAGGTCGCTCAGGTCCCTGGCGATGGTGTCAATCTCGTCTGGGCATACCAACACGCGCCGAAGTCCGATCCCGAGATCGAACAGCGCGCGCGCAAGCAGCGTCGTGTTCGTGTCGGCGATCTTGCCGGACAGGATTTCGTTTCCGATGATTAGCGCTGCGGCGGTGCGATGCATGCTACTCCTGCCCTAGCTCGATTCCGATGGCGCGGGCCACCCCGGCGAGCTCTCCGTCGGGCGGAACGCGTTTGAGGTTTGCGACCGCGGCTTCCAAGGGAAACGAGATCACCTCTTGGCCTCGCAGAGCGACGATTTGGCCCGTGTTGTCGTGGTAGCAAAGCTCGGCGGCGTAAACGCCGAAGCGCGTCCCGAGCAGTCGGTCGAAAGAGGAGGGCGAGCCTTCGCGTTGCAGGGGGCCGAGGACCGTTACCTGGATCTCATGATCGATCCGCCCCTCGAGCAGCTGGGCAAGTTGAAACACAGGGCCTTCGTCTCGCTGTGACGCGCTCGCCTCGTTGATCCTCGAGACGGTGCCACCGAGCGGCTTGGCGCCTTCGGCAACGACGATGATACTGAATAGGTGCTCGGCCGACGAACGCGCTGCGATCTTCGCGACCACGCGATCGACGTCGTATGCAATCTGGGGGATGAGGATTACGTCGGCACCCCCCGCAATACCGGACATGAGCGCGATCCAGCCAGCCTCACGACCCATCACCTCCAAGACCATCACACGGTCGTTGGCATCCTCGGTGCAATGAAGGGCATCGATCGCCCCGGTCGCTGTGGCGACGGCGCTATCGAGACCGAAGGTGAGGTCCGTGGCCGCGAGCTCATTTTCGATCGCTTTGGGGATACCGATCACCGACACGCCCGTGTTGGCGAGACGCATACCTATCTCGATGGTTTCACTGCCCCCGACCAGCACCAAGATGTCGATCTCCAGTTCGTCGAGCCTGGCCCTCACGCGCTCGGAGACATCGAGGGTTCGTTCGGAGCCGTCCGAGCAGCCCAGAATGCTGCCACCCTGCGGCAGGATCCCCCGAACGCTCTCGGAGGTCAGCCTCGCGACGCGGGCAGGGTGCTCGAGCAGCCCGGCGAAGCCGTGCTCGGATCCATAGACCTGAAGGTCCAGATCCGTCGCCGCCTTGACGAACGCGCGCAGGACGGCGTTGAGGCCCGGAGCGTCCGCGCCGCCTGTGAGGATGAGGACACGACGTACCTGCTCGTCCTCTTGATCTCGCGCGAGGTTGTCATCCGTCATGCGCGCCTCCCAGTCGCTTCGCCGACATCTCGTACATGGCGATCGCGGCAGCGACCGACGCGTTCAATGAATCCATCGGGCCTGCTTGACGAATATGAACCACGATATCGCATCGTTGTCGAACCATGCGGCGCAAGCCCTTGCCCTCGGAGCCCACCACGAGAACACGTCCTCTCGGGCTCGGCGCGAGGTCGCGCACGTCCATGTCGGCACCTGCATCGAGGCCGACGATCTCCAGGCCCGATTCAGCCAGAGAAAGGAGCGTGCGCTGAAGATTGGTCACCCGGGCGATGGACGCGTGCTCGGTGGCGCCCGCGGAAGCCCGGACGACAGCAGGGGTGATGCCCGCGGCGCGGTGCTTCGGGATGATCAAGCCGTCCAAACCGAGAGTTACTGCGCTTCGAATGATGGCGCCGAGGTTCTGTGGGTCGGTGACCTCGTCGAGGGCAACCAACGTGGGTGGTCCGTCGGCGTGTGCGATGATCTCCTCGGGCTCGCAGAACTCGTAGTCCTCGGCAAGGGCGATGACCCCTTGATGACGGACGCCGTCGGCAAGCTTGTCCAGCGCCGCTCGGTCTCGGTTTGCCATCGGGACGCCCTGGGCTTCGGCGGCTTCGAGAATGTCGGGATCGGTGCGTTGGGGTTCCGTATAGATGCGCCGGACTTTCGCGTTTCCGCGCATGGCTTCGAGCACCGGGCGTCGCCCCGCGAGAACACGAGTCATTGCGAAAGCGCCAGGCGCACTTGACGCACGATCTCGGCTGCGGCCTCGGTGGGATTGTTCGCGTCACGGATGGGCCTTCCCAGCACGAGGAGGTCGGCACCGGCTTTGATGGCATCGAGTGGCGTCATCACGCGCTTCTGGTCGCCGATGTCAGAGCCGGCGGGCCGTATTCCCGGCGTTACGAGAAACGCCTCCGGCCCAAGCGCGTCGCGGAGGGCGGCACACTCATGGGCGGATGTGACGAACCCGCGCACTCCGGCGTCCCACGCAAGCTTGGCAAGCCGGTCGGTTGCGTTCTGTGGGCCCCCGCTCAGGCCGATCGCTTCGAGGGCGGCCTCGTCGAGGCTGGTGAGCACCGTCACCGCCAGGAGCCGCGTCGAACCGGCGTGGTCACTGGCTTGCCGCAGCGAATCGAGCCCGGCAAGGCCATGCACGGTGAGGTACGCGACACCCATGGAAGCCGCGCGCGCGACGGACCGAGCCATCGTGGCGGGGATATCGTGCAGCTTTAGGTCCAGGAAGCACCTCGCGCCCGCGGCGTGCACCGCTTCGACGGCCGCAGGCCCGACGGCGGTGTAGAGCTCGAGGCCCACCTTGAAGGTGCCGATGTGCTCGCGGGTCCGCTCGATCAGCGCTTTGGCCGAGTCGAGCGTAGGGACGTCGAGCGCAAGTGCGATGCGCGACCCGGGATCGTTGTCATCCATGAACCACCGCAGCAACGCTACGGTGCGGACTAGAGGCTGTCCAGCCCCGCCAGCGGATCGTCGGTGTTGGGCTTGCGCTGCTTGGAGCTTCCGCGCCGCCTGGCCGGCGTGCTCGGCGCGGCGGCCCTGCGCGCAGCGGCGGCAGCCTGTGCCTCGCGCTTGGCCCTTTCAGCGAGGCGTGCCTGCTCGGCCTCCGCCTCGATGCGTTTCTGTGCCTCGATCTCTGCGGCGGCGCGAGCTTCGTCAGCCTCGCGCGCGGATCGCTCGGCGTCCATCCTTGCTTCCAGTGCAGCGGCCTCGCGGCGCTCGACTGCAGGCTTGTAGAACCCGAAGTAGGAGCCGGTGCCTACTCCAAGGACCAGAACGGCGGCAGCCGCCAACAATCCGGGGTGGACCCCTTTGCGTTGCTGAGCGCTAATCGTCGCCAACTCACGCTCGTGATCGAGCATGCGCGCGTGGACATCTGCCTTTTCGCGTGCGTCCTGTTCGAGGCGGACGCGCAACTGCGCTTCGTCGCGCTCTCGCGTCACCCGCTCTTCTTCATCCCTGGCTTGCCGTACTTCGGCGTGCCGCGCGTCCTCTTCGGCCGCCAATCTGGCCGCCTCTTGTTCCTGTCGCGTCCGTGCGTCGGCCGCGATGCGCTCGCGCTCGGCCGCCTCGCGTTCAACACGCGCCTCGTCCTCGCCACGAACGCGGTCTTCCTCGATGCCCATGAGCTCGCGAAGATTGAACAGAAGTGAAGACTCTTTTTCCTCGGACATGATGATACTTATATTACACTTTTCCGTTGCCCACGGACAAGGCTTTTGAGGTGATCTAGGACACAAAAACGCTAGCAACCGTCCCCGCGCCCTGTCAAACGAACAATCTTGCCCAAATTCCAGCCGGACGGCAACTCGGTCTTATCACGCAACCTGGGTCGATTGTAATTGGATTCACAGTAGATTTTCACGATATGATTGGAATCGTGGGTGAGCTCGAAAAGTTCCTTCAGTACCTCGACCGAGGTGATGTGACCGAGATTGTTTTTCAAAGTGGCGCCAAGGCGGCCGCCAACAAGAAGGGCAAGCTCAGGCCTGTGACGAGCGAGCCGCTGAGTGCGCGGCACATTCTCAAGTTGGTCAACGACACGCCGCTGCAGAAGCTCGTGCCGAGGGAGGATGGTGCGTCGGCGCCTACCCCGGCGAACATCAACGGCGTCAACTACATCGCGACGATGGCACGTTCCGGCGAGATGCTCATGCTGCGGGTTCGCCGAGAGGGGCAGCGGACCGAGCCGCCCAAGGTGCCGATTGGCGTGGCGGCCCCTGCACAGATTTCGGTTCCCGCGAGGGTAACCGCAGAGCAGGAGAGGGTGCCCTTGAAAGAGCCCCCTCCGAAGCAAGTGAAGGTTCCGGCCGCTGTTCAGCCGCCAGTGGTCCACCGACCGCAGCCAAAGATGTCGTACAGGCCTCCACCTGAAGCGTCGTCGCTTGGCGATTTCGTTCGGGCGGACCTTCCGGTGCCTGCGCCGAGCGGATTGCGCGCGCTCCTCGAGCAAGCACTCGCGCAATCCGCGAGCGATGTCCACATCATGTCAGGTGAGCCGGCACGATTTCGGTGTGGTGGACGCATGGTGCCGCACGGCGCGATGATATCGGATGAGCAGGCGCGCGAATTCATCATGCCGCTCCTCAACGAACGGAACGCCAAACAGTTTGCAGAGCTCGGTTATGCCGATTTCGCATGCCAGCTCGAAGGCGCCGGCCGTTTGCGCGTCAACGTGAACAAGCAGCGATCCGGCATCAAGGGTTGCTTCCGTCTCATCATGGCGGAGCCACCGACCCTGGAGTCGCTCGGACTCCCACACGAGCTTCGACAGATGCTCAACTACCATCAGGGACTGGTGGTCGTCTCCGGACCCAATGGCGCCGGTAAGACCACGACGCTCGCCGCACTGGTCGACATGTTCAACAGCGAGCGAAGCGTGCACATCATCACGGTCGAGGATCCGGTGGAAGTCATCCATCCGGTTAAGAAGGCGATCGTGAGTCAGCGAGAGGTTGGAGCGCACACCAAGAGCTTTCACTGCGCGCTGAAGGGCTCTCTTCGCGAGGATCCTGACATCATCGCGATTGGCGAGCTTCGTGACCGGGAAACCGTCGAGAAAGCTCTCGAGGCAGCCGAAACGGGTCACCTCGTGTTCGCCACCATGAGCGCCCCATCGGGTGCGAGCACGATTGACCGTCTGATCGACATGTTCCCACCCGACGACCAGTCTCAGGTGCGAGCTACGCTAGCGGGTGTCCTCAAGTTCGTCGTCGGCCAGCGGTTGCTGCCGCGAAAGGATGGCGATGGCAGAGTAGTAGCCGTCGAGCTCCTCACTGGCGGGATGGCGTTGTGGACGCTCATTCGCGACGACAAGCTCTTTCAGCTTCCGAGCCTGCTCCAACGTGGCCGCGCGTTTGGAATGATTCGCATTGAGGACTCCTTGAACGAGCTGCTGTCGTCCGGGGAGATCACGATGGAGACTGCCGAGATGTTTGCCGACGATGCTCGCGCACTTGGCACCACACAGCAGGGACAACCGCAACCGCCTGAAGCGCCGGGGCGAGGAAAGAAGCCTGCCATGCGAAATCTATTCTCCAAGAAGGGCGGATAAAGCCATGCCAGCGCTCGACCGATACTTTGATGTCTTGCTCGAAAGGGAAGGGTCCGACCTTCATCTGTCGATCGGTTACCCGCCCATGATTCGCGCCAAGGGCGAACTCGTTGCCATCGCAAACGAACCGTTGGACCACCCCACGATCGTGCGACTGATGGACGAGATCATCAACGAAGACAGACGCGCCTACTTTCACGCGTACCGTGACCTCGACTTCGCATACGGCTATGAAGACAAGGCGCGGTTCCGCGCCAACTACCTCTACAAGACCACGGGCCCGGGCGCTGTCTTTCGAACCATTCCGAGCGAGATTCTGACAGCCGAGCAACTCGGGCTTCCAAAGGCGGCCATCGACCTCACGGAGAAGCGCTCGGGTCTCGTGCTGGTGACGGGGCCAACGGGTAGCGGTAAGAGCACGACGCTCGCGGCGATGCTCGACCATATCAATCGAACCCGCGAAGGCCACATCCTCACCATCGAAGACCCGGTCGAGTTCGTTCACACGCCGAAGAAGTGTCAGATCACGCACCGGGAAGTGGGCGACCACACCCCGAGCTTCGCAGACGCAATTCGCAGCGCCGGCCGCGAGAACGCCGACGTGATTCTCGTAGGCGAGCTTCGTGGCCGCGAGACGATGCAGATGGCGCTTCAGCTTGCAAGCTTCGGCATCTTGATCTTCGCCACCGTCCACACCAACTCAGCACCGGCTACGATCAACCGTTTCGTCAACGCATTTCCGGCGAACCAGCAACCGCAGATCCGCGGCATGCTCGCAGACTCACTCGCAGGCATCGTCGCCCAGCAGCTCCTGCGAAAAGCAGATGGAACCGGCCGCGTTGCCGCCCAGGAAATCCTCATCGGCACCTCGGGCGTCGCTGCCGCAATCCGCGAGTCGAAGATAGCTATGCTCACGAGCCTCATTCAAAGCGGCGGGAGCTACGGCATGCAAAGCATCGACGCAGTGCTCGCGAAGCTCGTGCACGAGGGCAAGGTGAGGCCGGAGGACGCCCTCGAAAAGGCAGCCGACAAAGACAGCTTCGCAAAGATCCCAGCAGTCGCGGCAGCACTCAAGTCGTAACGAAGCAACGGCGGCGCGTTGCTCAGTTCACGGTGAAGCTATAGCGCGCGCCCATTCGGGGGGCTCCGAAGGTTGGGAAGCGGACCGTCTTGATTTGTTGGCCCATGCAGCCTTGGAAGCTGGTGCTGCCGCCGTGAACTGTGGCGCCGATGACCGAGCCGTTGCCGGCGATGGCGAGGTCGACCTTGACGTTGCCGGGCTGACCGCCGCTCTTCACTTCGGGGACGACGCACTTGCCGTAGAAGCGGTTGAGGTTGCGGTTCATGATGCCGGCGACTTGGCCGCCGGTGAGTCGGCCTTCGCCTCCGCCTTGGGACGCATCACCGATTTCCATGGGTCGGCTCATCGCTTCGTCGTAGCCCGTGAAGCCGACGCTGCGCTGCGGTACCGGGGCCCCGTTGGAGGAGCCTCGCCTGCGCCGTCTTACCGGTCGGTCCGGGAGTAGCCCGGCCTCGCCGGTGGTGATCTTTCCGAGTTTGAAGAGATCGTCTAGCTGCGTCGACGCCAACTCTCGCACGCCGCTCGAACGCGACAACAGGAACCCGCCGACTGAAATCACGACCAGGCCCGTCAGCGCCGCCGCGATGAGCCACTTCACCGCGGAAGAGCGCTTTTCGGATCGGTGGGCATTCACGCGCGCCGCTTGTTCGGTTGCAGTGGTGTCTTGGTGCTCTCGCTGCAGGATGAAGTCGCGGAACTCCGGCCACTCGCGAAGCGGTTTGCGCTCGCCCGTATCGGTGTTCAACGTCTGGTCGTTGCCAGAGAAGCCGCCGATGTTGAGGCGTTCGATGAGTTCGCGGGCATTGAAGGGCCCGTGGTCCATCTTGTCTTGCGCGACCATCCAGCGCTGCTTCGTGTCGGTCGAGAGCTGATTGATCATGCTCATGAGACCGCGCTTGGGTGGCGGCGGCGGTGCGGCAGGGAGCCCTTGGATCGCGATTCCCGGAATTTCGAGGTCGGCGGGAGGCAATACCGAGCCCAAGTCGATGTCGACGCTGGCGTTCTCATTCGCGGGTGGAGGCAACGAGTTGGCCTGTGTGAGAAATGGCAGCAGGGCGTTGCGCACGGCTTCCGGCGCGTCAAAGCGGTCCTTGGGATCCGGCGCCAGACACTGCAACAGGATGCCGTCCATCTCGGCCGGAATGTCGTCGCGAACATGTGACGGCGCCACGAAGTTGGCCCCGGGCGAGCGCGCGGCCAGAAGCTCGTACAGGACCCCCCCGACCCCGAATACGTCGCTCCGCGGTGTCGCGGGCTCGCCGCGCTTCACCTCGGGCGCCAAGCAGGCGTGATCGGAGGCGTCGAACGCTTCCGTCCCCGCGGACCCGAGG
>JAUXFZ010000276.1 GCA_030622585.1 Myxococcales bacterium | reverse complement strand
TGACGAGGTCATCGTCGATGTTGATCAGTAAACCACGCGCGCCGGACTTCAGCAGCTGGGGCGCACAACGATCGAGCAGCGCGACGCGACGCTCGGCGGGGCCCATCGGCTCGTGCGGCCAGAGCAAGTAGATGAGCTTGATCATTGAGCGGCCTTGAAGCGATCATGGGTCGCTCGGAAGTCGTCCATCAGTTTGGGAATGCCCTCGGCCGCGCTCGTCCGTGGCTCGTAACCGAGATGAGCGCGCGCCTTGTCGACGCCAAAGGATGCATCGCGGCAGATCGACAGCACCCCACGCCGGGTGACGGTTGGGAACGGTCCTCCGAAGTAGTGCACGACCTCCCCGAGATAGGCAAAGGCGTACGCCACCGGACGCGGGATGTGCATCTTGGGCCAGGAGTACCCGAGCCCCTCGACGATCGGGCGATACCAAACGACCGGATTGGTGGGCTCGTCGTCGCTCACGAAGTACGCCTCGCCGGCCACGAGATCGGGGTCGTCCGTCAGCTTCTGCGCTACCAGGAAGTGAACATCGACAACCGAATCGACGTGGACGTTGTCCGTCACGGACGTGCCGTCGCCGATTGTGACCTTGAACTGACCCGCGGCGAGATGCTCGAGGAAATCGCGCACCATGATCGCGCCCTCCCCCGGACCCCAGACGCCTCCAGGACGAACCGCCGCGGTGCGCAGGCCGTTTGGATCGTCCGCTTCGAGAACGAGCTTCTCGGCTTGGCTCTTGGTCTGCGAGTACAAGTCGAGAAGGCCGTCGGTTCCAACGTAGGGGGCGGTCTCATCCCCTTCACGAATGGGGCGGTCGACGGCGACGGTGATCGAGCTGGTGAAGATGAGCTTCTTGACGCCGGCTGCCTTGCAGGCCCGAATGACACACTCGGTCCCTGCGACGTTGACGCCATACACCTGCTCGCGAACGCTCGATCGGGCGAGCGTCAACGTGTTGATGATCGCTGCCACGTGAAACACGGTGTCGACGCCGTCGCAGGCCGGTCCCATGTCGCTCATGCGGCGAATGTCGCCGACGATGCTCGTGACGCGGGGGTCGCCCTCAAACGCTGCGAGATCGAGCGCGCGAACCTCGCAGTCGAGCTCCAACAAGCGGCGGACCAAGTGCTTGCCCACGTAACCGTTGGCGCCGGTCACCAGACAGACGGGACCAACTTGGTTTGGGTTGTTGGGAAGCTCCATGGGTCGCTGCGTGCCTCGAGGCGGCGTGCTAGCTTCCGCCGTCCAGATGAGCAACCTGACGCCACTCGTAATCGAGGATGCCGAGCGCGCGCAGTGGGACGACGTGGCCGATCTGGTCGTCGTGGGATTGGGGGCAGCGGGCATCACCACCGCCCTCGAAGCCCGAGCGCGCGGGGCCGACGTCGTCGTGTTGGATCGCTTCGAAGGAGGAGGCGCGACGGCGATCAGCGGAGGCGTGTTCTATGCCGGCGGCGGCACACACATCCAAAAAGAAGCGGGCGTCGAGGACACGGTCGAGAACATGTACCGCTACCTCTCGATGGAGGTGCAAGACGCCGTGTCCGAGGAGACGCTTCGGGACTTCTGCGAGACTAGCGCGGCAAACGTAAAGTGGCTGACGGACCGCGGCGTTCCCTTTTTGCCCAACCTGTGCCCGGTCAAGACCTCCTACCCGACAAACGAATATCACCTCTACTACTCGGGGAACGAGACCTTCCTTCCTTATAGTGAACACGCGAAGCCGGCGGAGAGGGGACACCGGGCCGATGGCGGAGCCTTCCCGGGCTTCAACATCATCGAGCCGCTACGACGGGTCGCGATCCGAGAGGGAGTGCGCATCGAGCTTCAGGCGCGGGCCACTCGACTGATCGTTGACGGTACCGGTCGCGTCGTCGGGCTCGAGTATCAGCATCTCCCATCGCGCTTTTGGCGCATGGTTCATCGGCGCCTGCACCACCTCGAAGTCATGGTCGGCAAGTTCGTGACAGGAGTCGCACGGTGGATACGCAAGCAATGCGACAAGGTCGAGGACCGGCACTCGGCCCCTCGGCGCATTCGATGCAAGCAAGGCGTGGTCCTGTGTGCGGGTGGGTTCATCTACAACCGCGAGATGGTGGCCGAGCACGTGCCGGAATTCGTTCCCGGCTTGGCACTCGGCACGGCGGGCGACGACGGCATGGGGATTCGGCTCGGCCAAAGCGCCGGCGGCACGGTCAACCACATGAATCGCGCATCCGCATGGCGTTTCCTCTACCCACCCAATGCGTTTGCCGAGGGCGTGTTGATCAACGACAAAGGCGAGCGGTTCGCCAACGAGTTCTGGTACGGCGCGAAGATCGGCGAGGCGATGGTCGAAGAGAACCATGGCGTCGCAACCTTGATCATCGACGAACACCTCAAAAAGCTTGCCCATGAGCAGGCCAAGCCGGGCAAGCTGCAATGGTTCCAGCGCGGCGTTGCCCTGATGAACCTCTACTTCAACTGCAAGAAGGCCAACGACGTCGATGCGCTCGCCAAGATGCTAGATGTTCCGCGCGATGCGCTTCAAGAAACGCTGGACGAGTACAACGCAGCGGCGAAGGGCAAGCGTTCGGACCGTTTCGACAAAGACGGCGACAGCATGCGCCCGCTGCCCGAGGGCCCCTACTACGCGATCGACTGCTCGCTCGGGTCGAAGCGCCACCTGTGTGCCGTCATGACGCTGGGCGGACTCGCGGTAAACGAAAAGACAGGCCAGGTCCTAAACGAAAACGGAGACAGCATCCCCGGTCTCTACGCGGCAGGCCGAAACGCCGTCGGAATCTGCTCCCGCCAGTACGTAAGTGGTCTATCGCTGGCCGACTGCGTCTATGCGGGATTGCGTGCCGCAAAGCACGCAGTGCCGTAACCCCACTAGCAGCCGGTCACTGTGAGGGCGCCGGAGGTTGTGGTGTAGGTTGCGTCTAGGACGCCGGTGGCTTCGTCGTAGGACCAATCATCCTGGGACAGCGCAGTCCCGTCCAGAGCGACTCCGCAGACGTCGAACGGTTGAGCAAGGGTACTGGTGGTGGCCTCGAGGCGCATGGTGCGTTCGACGTCGTTCTCGAGTGTCAGGGTCCAGGCGTTGTCGACTTCTACGCTCGTCCACGTGCCGTCGTCGTAGAACGTACCTGCGGTCTCACCGCGCGGAAACGCGAGGACGTGGAGCAGGTGGTCTCGGTCCGAGGCATGGATGATCTCGGGGTCGTCGCCGTACTCGGCGAGGGTGAAGACGTCCGGGGATAGCATCGGAATGATGGCGCCGGCCTCGACGAACATCGGGATCTCGGTGATGGGCGCGCCAACGCTCACCTCCTGCATTCCGTCATGCAGGACGGCTGTGCCGAGAGTAAAGGTGCCGCCCTCTTCTCCGTAGGCCACGGTACGCCACCACTCGACCCAGGTGCCTTCCGGCAAGTACAGCTCACGATCGGTCCCGCCTTCGATGTAGACAGGAGCCACCAGCATGTCGGGCCCGAACATGTACTGGTCGTCGCGCCCCGTCGCGTCGGCGTCGCCGGGATGCGTCAACACGTGATGCTGCATGATGGGCCGCCCGGTCGCGTAGTAATCCTCTGCCGCGGCCTGTAGATACGGATAGAGCTGCGTATGGAGCTTCGAGTAGAGGCGCCAAACCGGTTGATGATCTTCGTCCCACGGCTGCGGCCTGTCGTATGTCGGAAACTGCACGCCGTTCTTCTGGCTTCGCATAACGACCGACAAGCCGCCGTACGCGATCCAACGGTCGAACATATCGTCATCGAGAGAACGGCCAAACATCGCGAAGAAGCCGCCAATGTCGGAGCCCCAAATTCCGACCCCCGAAGTCCCCATGGAAAGCGCTCGATAAATCGAAGACTGGATCCCGTCGTAGTCATACCCGGTGGTCGGGTCGCCGCCCCACACGATCGGCGTGCACGCAGGCGAGCCGGTCCATCCCGAACGCGTGAACCGGGCCAATGGTTTGCCCGCATCGATGGTCGCCTCGTACGCGCCGCAGTGGTAGTCGCGCCCGTAGCGGTTGTGGTACTCGGTCCCGGTGACATCGGCGGTGGTTACCGCGTCGAGCGGCGTGTACTCCCCGAAGTCCTCCATCCAGCCGTCGTATCCGTGTTCGATCGCTTCGTCCGTCAGCACCTTGTACGCCGCCACGCCGTTTTCGGCCGCGAAGTCGAACTGACTCACCTCGAAACAGCTAGTGAGGTTACTGCAGTACTCGTAGATGTAGGTCGTGCCGTCATCGTGCTTCAGGAGCGCGCCCAGCTCTTCGGAGTCGCTGAAGGCGGGTTCGTACGAAACGCAAATCATCGGGTTGAAGTAGGTGTGAATCGCCACGCCCATGTCGTGGTTCGCCGCCGTTCGAATGCGCTGCTGCTCCTCCCGGTCCTGCTGAGCGCCACACGGCAGGTAGTGGGTGTACGTCGCGTTGAGCGAGGTCGGCACGTCGGCCAGGCGGCTCTCCTCGTTTCGGCTGTCCGAATCGGTCTGAAGCCAGGGGCCGAAGAACCATGGTCCGTAATTGTCGGGCTGCCGTCCTACGGCCTCCGTGTACCGCCCGAGCGCTTCGATCGGTGTAGGTCCCCCGAAAACGCGAAACCGCAGCTCCACGGTTTCGACTTCCATACTCCAAGCGTCGGGCGCCTCGGCGCCCACGCGGTGGTAGCTGATCTCGTCGTTGTCGATCAGCACGCCGTAGCCGCGCGATGACAGGAGCCAGGGGATGGGGAAGTAGGTCGAGTCTGGCCGCCAGCGGGTTCCCCAATCCGGGAGAAGG
>JAUXFZ010000500.1 GCA_030622585.1 Myxococcales bacterium | reverse complement strand
TTGGTGATACCTGCCTCGTCGTAGACGTCCTTCGCGCACAGCTTCCCGGCAGCCGGATTCACTTGATCACGTCCCGCAAAGAACGTGCGCTCGGTCCGGACCGAGGTGCCTTTGACCCATGCCGGGTTCTTCACGCGATCAGCGTGCTTCTCACTTACGAGGACCATGGCCACCGCGCCGTCGGACGAAGGGCAGGTCTCCGAGAACCGAATTGGGTCCCAGAGCATCGGCGAGGCCTTCACCTGCTCGAGCGTTTGGTCGAGATGAAGGTGCGCATTCGGATTGAGCAAGCCGTGCTGACGGTCCTTGACGGCAACCATGCAGCCGGTGTCGGGATGCGCATCGGCTCGGCGAATGTACGAGCGGATGAGAGGCGCGAAGTAACCGCCGGCGCCCGCTACGAGTTGCGGCTGAAAGGGAACCACGGGCGACAGCGCCCACATCGCGTTGGCCTCGCTCTGCTTCTCGAAGGCAAGCGTAAGCACCTTCTCGTGCACGCCACCTTGAATCAGGTGAGACGCGACGACGGCGGTCGAGCCGCCGACGGAGCCCGCCGTGTGCACCCGGAAGATCGGCTTGCCGGCCGCGCCGAGAGCATCGGACAGCCAAAGTTCGGGCATCATGACGCCTTCGAACATGTCGGGCGCGGTGCCGATGACGATGGAGTCGATGTCCTTCCACGTCATGTCGGCGTCTCGCAGAGCGCGCATGGCGGCGTCGCGGACCAATCCGGGAATCGACAGGTCGCGCCGGCTCTCCCGATGCTTGGTCTGACCGATGCCGATGACCGCGCACTGCTCAGCCATTAGTCACCCTCCAAGATGGCGACGAGGTTGTGCTGTAGGCAGACACCGTTCGTCGTGTGCGCGAGTGCGCGCCCCGCGTCTCCACAAAGCACCCGGTTCGCCGCTTCCCCGAAGCGAATCAAACCCGCGGTCATGAGCGAGTTGGCCGCCAGTGCTCCGCCGGAAGGATTGACCCTGACGCGATCGCCAAGGCCCATCGCCTCTCGCAAGATGATCTCCTGGTGCGCGAACGGCGCGTGAAGCTCCGCGACGTCCACCTCGCCTTTGCCGAGGCCAGCTTTTTCGGCAGCCAGCTTCGAAGACGGCGAGGTCGTGAGGTCGCGCTGACCGAGGGCGTGTGGTTCAGTCCGATGGTCGAACCCGCGAATCCAAGCGGGCCGCTTCGCCAGCTTCTTCGCCGTATCGCCGACCGCGAGCACGATCGCGGCAGCCGAGTCGGACAGCGGCGGGCAGAAGCTCCTGCGCAAGGGCGAGCTGATATAGGGCTCTTCGAGCATGGCATCGACGCTAAAATCGCCCTTGATGTGCGCATTCGGGTTGTCGATCGCGTTCCTGCGATTGCGGGCAACCACTTCGGCGAAGTCACGCTCTGTCGCCTTGCCGCTGTCGATCAAGGCCTGTGCCTGAAGCGCGGCGGCGCTGATCGAGTCGAGCCCGAGCGGCTGGACGTAGTACGGGTCGTTCTGCAGATTCAGGACGTCCGGGACGGGTGCAAGCGAGCTCTTGCCAAACGAAAACACCAACGCGGTGTCGATGTCCCCGTGCATGAGCCGCACCCAAGCTTCGTAGAGTGCGAAGGCGCCATCCATCTCCACGTGTGACTCGCGAATCGGAGGCCATGCCTTGAGACCGCCGACGGCCGCAACGAAAGAGAACGGACGCCCTGGCAAGTAGTCGGTGCTACCGGAGCACGTGAAGCCGATGTCGTCCTGCGTCAGGCCGACCTGCTTCATCGCATCGGAGGTGACGGGCTGGACGAGCTCGGGCTCGTCGGCCGCCTCGATCACTTTGACCGACGGGAGCTGCGAGAACGAGACGATCGCGACGTCGCGCATTAGAGATGTTCCTTGTAGCTATCGAACGGGGCATCTGGCTCGCCCGTGGGTTCGAAGTAGAGGATGTTCTCGAGCGAGGTTTCCCATTCGTTCTGGGGCTTCCACTTCGCTTTCACCCGCATGCCCATGCGAATCTCATCGTGCGGGACACCGCTGATCAGGTGATAGATGGGACTGTCCGCGCCATCGAGCACGATCGCCCCGAAGCAATACGGCGGCGTGAGCTTCTGGCCTTCGAAGGGGATGCGAATGATCGCGAACGTCGTGAGGACACCGATGTCGGCCACTTCGACGTATTCGCTCGTCGGGTTGCCGGTAGTGGGGTCGGCCCCTCGGGGCGGGACGTACACCTTGCCGGCCTCGGGGTCCTTGCCGCCGATGAGCTTCCCCTCCTGCAGCCCACGCAGATACGCGGTGTAGTGTTTCCCCGGGTTCACGGTGTACTCGATATGCACCGGACCAGGCAGGTAGGGAGCGATCGGCTCGAAGCACTCGATGTCGCGGATCGTCCCGCGCTTCTCGTCGGCCCAACGCAAACGAACGCGCATCCCCGTCTTCATGCGCTTGGCTTTGCCCGCATCGACGGCATGCACCATGGCATTGTCGGTACCGTCGATTTGAATGAGAGCCCAAGCGAATGGACGATCGAACGGGTGCCCCTTGCGAGGCTCCTGCACCCATGACCAAGACTTCACCGTGCCCGACGGACGTAGGGGTACGAACTCACCCGTCGTCGGCTCCCCGTCCTCGTCGTATTCGAGAGGCGGACAAAGAACGCGACCGTCGACCGTCTTGACCCCTTCGAGCACTTCGTACCGAAGGTTTTCCAAGAAGCGGCCGACCACCGGACCGGTGCTCCGAGTGTACGTGTATTCGAGCACGTACGGAGCCGAAAGAGTCTCGCTCATGGGTGTGTTCCGCGTGGTTGTGGGCGATTAGCCCTGGGGGAAAAACTTCTGCATCTTTTGGGCGAGAGCGATGTTGCCCTTCACCTTGAGCTTGCG
>JAUXFZ010000029.1 GCA_030622585.1 Myxococcales bacterium | reverse complement strand
GCCTAGGGTGCGAACGACCGTACACGATGCGACGGCTACGTAGTCAGGGCGCAATCTTTTTCTTGATCGCCTTTGCGAGGGGTGATGGGACGTGGCCGAGCGCGCTCAGCATGTGCGGCAGCGCTTTGAGTTTCAAGCCTTCGTACTCGCTCGGTACAATCGCTTCGATCAAGAACGGGCCGTGCGACTCGAATGCGTTCTTCAGGGCTGCGCTGAAGTCCTCGGCCCGTGCGACGCGTCGTGCCGGCACTCCCATGCCCTGGGCCATCGACACGAAGTCGATCGCCGGTTCCGACAGGTCCAACTGTGCCTTGGCTTCCGGGCCGATGGTCTCTGCCCCGACGCGCTCGAGCTCGATGTTGAGAATTCCGTACGAGCGGTTGTTGAAAATGACCGTCGTCACATCGAGACCCTCACGCGCAATCGTCCACAACGCCTGAATCGTGTACATGGCGGAGCCGTCGCCAACGAGTGCGAGCACGGGGCGGTTCGGCGAGGCCGTCGCCGCGCCCAAGGCGACCGGCAGGCCTTGCCCGATCGCGCCACCGGTCAAGGTGAGCACGTCGTGCCGAGGCGCCCCAGCGGTGCAAATCGGCAACTTGATGCCTGATGTCTGCGCTTCATCTGAAATGATCGCGTTTGCCGGCAGCAAGGCGCCAATCGCTTGACATGCCTTGGCGGCGTTGAGTTTGCCTTTCGGTAGCTCAGGACGCCCCGCGCTCTGGAGCTTGGGCGCGGTGTCGGAGGCGCCAACAGCCTCGACGAGAGCCTGCAGCGAGGCCACCGCATCTTCATGGGGCTGCACCAAGGTGTGGGCCGTACAGTCGTCCGGTACCAAATAGCTTTTCTTGCCTGGATACGCGAAGAACGACACGGGCGCCTTGGCATCCACCAGAATCAAATGGTCGTGGCCGTTGAGCTGCACAGAGGCCAGCTCGGCGAGATACGCAATACGCTCGACCGCGGGCAGCCCCGCGCCTCGCTCCAGGCGCGTCGGAAAGACCTCACAGAACAGCTTGGCACCTGTCTTTTCAGCAATCTGCGACGCCGCGCGCAACCCCGTCTCACGGAGCACCCGATTGCCCAACAGGAACGCAACCTTCTTGCCTGATTTCTTGATCACCTGCGCCAGAGCTTGCACGGTCGCGTCCGAGGCCCGTGGCGGCTGTGCAGGCACATGCGCTCGTGCCGGCTCGGTGCCCTCGTTCCAGGAGACGTCTGCGGGCAAGATGAGCGTGGCGATCTGCGCAGGCGGGCCTTTGGCCACTTCCACAGCCTCGGCGACATCGGCGGCGAGTCGACTCGATTCCGGAGTGGTCTTGATCCACTTGGACACATTCTTCGCGACCGTCTCGATGTCCGACTGCAACTGCGCGTCGTATTGGGTGTGATGGGTCGCGTGATCTCCGATGATGTTGACCATGGGCACACGTGCCTTGCGCGCGTTGTGCAGGTTCGCGAGGGCGTTGCCGAGCCCACATCCGAGATGCAAGAGAGTGGCGGCCGGCTTGTCCGCCATGCGCGCGTATCCGTCGGCAGCGCCGGAGGCCACCCCCTCGAACAAGCACAGTACACCTCGCATGTCCGCGCCATCGAGCGCTGCCACGAAGTGCATCTCCGAAGTGCCGGGATTCGTAAAACACGTGTCAACGCCCGCGTTGACGAGAGTCCGAATGAGAGTGTCTGCGCCATTGCCCATAGTGCTCGGCACTGTACTACAGATGCCGCCTCGGAAGTTGGCCGCCTCAATTCTCACCGCATTCGTGTGGGAGAGTGTCGAGGCGCCTACGACGCTACAGCGTCGAGTCTGCGCATCAGATGATGTTGAAAGCGCTCCATCGTGGCGCGGCTGATGCGCGGTTCGACGTGCCCGAGGTTGAGCTGTAGACGATTCCGAAACGTCGTTGCCGTTGCACCTAGGGGGCCCATCACGGACACGGCGGCAAAGAAGTGTAGCTCTTCAATTTCGAGCTCGCCGTACCGCTCTTGAACGTCGAGGCGCTCCAATAGGCCAAGATTCGTAATGGCGAGGGACCTGCGGGTCAGCTGAGTCTCACAGAGGCGGAGCGTCTGCGGGGAGCCGAGCGACGCACGCAGCCACCGGATGAGCCCTCCCGAAAACGGCGACGTGAGAAAGGGAATTCCGTCGGCCTTTTGTGACTGGATCTCGCCGGTCACCTCCCGCCCGAGCGCGTGAAGCTCAGTGTCGGACGACAAGCGATGCTCGGTGTCCACATAGGAGGCGTAGACGCCCGATGCCTCACCGATGCGGGGCAAGTCCCCGCCGCTACGTTGCCGGATTTGCTCGAGGTAAACACGGAAGTCGAGTGCATGAAACAGCCGCATCGTGGGCTCGTCAGTCCACTCGCCGGTTTCGTAAAGCGCGAGCATCATCGCTGAGCTCAGCAACCCATGCATCGTGTACCCCTCACGTCGAGCTTGGGTGCGAAGCGCGGTCGTCTGAGCCTCGGAAAAACGGATGGGAACGAGTCGCTGCGTTCGCCCTTCAATCGGCGCCGAGCCCTCGCTTGGTAGCTGCGCCGCGGGAGTCGCTCGCATGTCGCGCGTCAGAAGCCCGAAGGCCTTGCTCAAATTTTGAGAGGGTCGATAGGGAAGCGGAAAGAAGCTTTCCAGGGGCGCAGTGGGGATCTCGGGCAGCTCTAGCGAGGGATCGGCGAGCAGTCGGATGAGATCGCGCATGACCAGCACTCCGGACTTGCCGTCGCTGACGACGTGGTGGAACGTCAGAAGCAGCGTCGAGTCCGCTTCGCCGTGACGAAGCCAGATGCAACGCGCCCGCGGCCCGTCGAGAGGCCAGGGCTCGTGCCGCGTTTCGGTCTCCGCGTGAGCAACCCAGGCGTCGGGGTCGGCATCGACGTGCCGGCTACCGATCGAATGAACGGTATTGGGATCCAGAACCCAGCGGAAACGCTTTCGGCAGAGCCGCGCGGTGAGCGTGGGGTGGCGCCTGGCGAGCGCATCGAGCGCGTGTCGCAGTTGGGCATCGTCGAACCGGCCGCGGACGCGTGCGATCGTCGTGAAGTTCACCGTCGATATTTGGTCGAGCGCCAGCGTCATTCGCTCGACGCCCCCCAACTCGCGCGGTTCCATGCAGAGCACCTAGCATTTTGCCGGTTTGGGGGCGATGCGTTTTACGGTACTCAGGGCATCCACTTGATGAGCAGGTCGATCAGGCTGTTCTGCCGTCCGGTGTAGGGCGGGTAGAAGAGTGACAGCAGTGAGACGCGCGGGTTGGTGAAGACCGGTCGCATTTTGCTGAACTCAACGAAGCCCTCGTGGCCGTGGTATTGCCCCATCCCGCTCGCGCCAACGCCGCCGAACGGCAGGTCGTGCTGGGCGACGTGGATGATGCAGTTGTTGATGGTGACGCCGCCCGAAATGGTGCTGTACAAGAGCTTGTCCTGCCGCGCGCGGTCGTGGCTGAACACGTAGAAACCAAGGGGCCGGTCTCTCTTGGCAACGTATTCGATGGGCTCATCGAGGCTCTCATAGGTCATGATGGGGAAAAGCGGGCCGAATATCTCTTCCTGCATGATCAGCATGTCGTCGGTCACATCCAGGACGAGGTGCGGCGGGATTTTGCGCAGCTCGTCGTTGAACGTAGCGCCTGGCACCAGTGGCACGAGCTTGGCCCCCTTCGCTTCTGCGTCGTCGAGTGTCATCCGCAGACGCCGGTATGACTTGTCGTCGATGACCGAGGTGTAGCTGCCATCATTCGTGTCTGGGTAGCGCTCGGGCATGATGCGTTGAGCCGCGGCGACGAACTGGTCCCGCGAGCCCTCGGGCAAGAAGAGGTAGTCCGGCGCCAGGCAGGTCTGCCCAGCGTTCACGAACTTCGCGTAAAGAATTCGCGCGGCGGCCTCATCGACGTCGAAGTCGTCGCAGAGGATCGTGGGCGACTTTCCGCCGAGCTCCAGGGTAACGGGCGTCAAGCTCTCAGACGCTGACCGCATGACCGTGCGACCCGCGTCGGCCCCGCCGGTGAAGATGATGTGATCGAAGGGCAGCGTGGAGAAATCCCGACCAGGAACACCCGGCAAAATCGCAAGGGTGTCCTCCGAATAGGCTTCGCTGAATTTTTCCTGAAGCAGGCGGGCGAGGTTCTGCGAGTTGCTCGCCATCTTGATCATGGCGCGGTTGCCCGCCGCCAAGACGCTGATGAGTGGGCTCACGGTGAGAAACAGCGGGTAGTTCCAGGGCGAGACGATGCCCACCACCCCCTTGGGTTGGGGCACGACCCGGTTGGACCCGGTTGCGAACAGTATCGAGATGGGCCGACGCTCGGGCTGCATCCACTTCGATAACTTCTTCACAGAGTGGCGGATGCCATCTATGCAGGGGAAGATCTCGAGTATCTTCGTCTCCTCGGTGCTGCGATGGCCGAAGTCCTTGCGGATCGCTTCGGCGATCGCGTCGGTGTTGTCGACGAGGATCCGCTCGAGCGCGCGAAGGCGCTCCTTGCGCTCGGCGAGGCTGGGATAGGGGTCGCGAAGGTAGGCGGCACGTTGCAGTTTGAAGATGCGCTGCGCTTCGTTCTCGGCGACTTCGATGGTGCGGAGTTGAGCAGTCTGGGCCATGACGAACCATGATACTGGGACCCGACCGAGACAAGCCGAAGGAAGCAAGGCGGAGGGCCTGCTCGACAGCGTGCGCGGGCTCCTCTAGCGTCCGCCGTGAAATGACCCAACCCTTCTCTACTGTAGTCACCCGGATGAGCTTCGCTGGGTCGCCCACGCAAGTCTGGGAAGCTCTGGCGCTGTACGAGGAGATCGACGAGCGCCCGCCCCTGCATCTGAGGCTGCTCCTGCCCGTTCCTATCCGCACCGAAGGCAAGAAATCAGAGCCCGGTGATGAGGCGAAGTGCTTGTACGAGGGTGGACACCTTCTGAAGCGCATGACGCGAATCGAGCGGGGCGACCTCTACGAATTCGAAGTCGCCGAGCAGGAGCTTTCTGTGGGCGGAGGAATGCGACTCGCGGGCGGACGCTACACGTTACGGGAGCTCGCCGATGGCCGGACTGAGGTGGCGGTCGAAACCCGCTATGCCAGTACCAAGTGGCCGCGTTGGTTCTGGAGACCGCTCGAAGCCATGGTCTGCCACTGGTTCCACCGCTATCTCTTGCGCTCCATGCGACGCACGATCGAATCGCCGTGAACGCTACAGGGAGGTCGACATGCCCGAGCTCATGCCACCGTATTGGTTGATTCGTGCGGCAGTTGCCGCGGTCTGGCTCTACGAAGGCCTGTGGTGCAAGCTGCTCCGCGGGGAGCCGCGCGAATTCGAGGTCGTCAAGGCGGTGCCGCGCTATGGGCCGCGCTTCGGCGTGCCGTTTCTCATGACCCTAGGGGTCGTCGAGGTCACCCTCGCAGTGTGGGTTCTGACGGGCGCGGCTCCGCTGCTCTGCGCAGTTGCGCAAACCGTCTTGCTCGTGTCCCTGAATGCCAACGGGTTTTTCTGGGCCCGGCACGTCATTCACGATCCGCGCGGCATGCTGGTCAAGAACTTCGCGTTCCTCGTCCTCGCCTGGGTCGCCGCCAGCATCCCGGCAGGGACCGCTCCATGACGGCCGCCGTGACGCTGTGGGAACGGGGCCGTCTCGACGCACGTGTCGGCCCGCGCCAAGTGCTGTTCGGACGCATGTACGAAGACGCGTCCATCGAGCTCGACGCCTTCCAGCCCGGGAGCCGTATCTTCTGCATCGCGTCAGCGGGGTGCACCGCCATGAAGCTCGCTCCCCATCATGAGGTCGTCGCGGTCGACATCAATCCTGTCCAACTCGCCTACGCGGAGCGCCGCTTCGATGGCGATCTCGGATTCCGCGGGAAGGCCGAACGGGTCATGGATTTCGCTCGGTTCTTCGGCCCCCTCGCGGGCTGGTGGCCATCGCGGGTGCGCGCCTTCCTCCATCTCGACGACCCGGCGGAACAGATGGAGTATTGGCAACGGCACCTCAACACCTGGCGCTTCCGCACCGCACTCGATGGGCTCTTTTCGCTCATCGCGCTGCGCTCGGTCTACGCCCCACGCTTGCTCGATTTCCTGCCCAAACGACTCGGAGTCGTCATGCGCGGGCGAATGGAACGCTGCTTCGAGCGGCATCCCAATCGCAGCAACCCCTACGCACGTTCCCTGCTACTGGGCGAGCTGGCCCCCGACCCGCCGCCCCCGGAAGCAAAGGACATTCGGCTCGTGCATGCGGACGCGGCGGAGTTTCTCGAACAAGAAGCGCCGGGCAGCTTCGACGGCTTCACCCTCTCGAACATTTTGGACGGGGTCGACGACGCCTATGAGCAAAGGCTCTTTGCCGCTGTGAAACGGGCCGCCGCCCCTGGGGCAGCTACCGTGCTCCGCAGCTTCGGTGACACGAACGCCAGCTCGCCGGCGAATCGGGCCGCCGACGACCGAGCGATGCTCTGGGGAAGTGTCCTCGTACGACCTGCTGCCGAGCTGTGATCGCCGACGTCGCACCCGTAGAAAAAGTGTAGTGGGTTCCGGCTTGTGATCCCCCTCGTTTTCCTATCTAATCGGGCGTCATGTCGCTCAAGGCTCATGGCTTTCTGCCTCTGCTGCTACTGCTACTGCCCACCCTCCTCGTCGGGTGCGACACTGTGAAGTTCGCGGCCGAGGCGTCGGGTGAGCTCTTCACCCGCGCCCAGCCAGGGATTGAGCAGTTCTGGGACTACGAAACGGCTGGCAAAGCGATCCCCGCCGGGATTCTCCAGCTCGAAGGCGTCCTTCGTATCGTCCCGGACAACGAGCGTATCCTCATTTTCACGATCGGTTCGTACCTCGGCTACGGCGTTGGCTGGATCGAGGATCGGCTCGAGCGAGCCGATGTCGCGGATGACTTCGAGGAGGTGCTCCACTTACGCGGCCGAGCGCGACTCATGTACACGCGGGCTTGGGAGCTAGCGAAGCACATGCTGCGGCTTCGAGCCGATGGACTCGACGAAGCCATTGCGGGCGGTACCGACACGCTAGCCGGCTGGCTCGAGACCAACTTCCGCGAGCGCCAAGATGCCGAGGTGCTGCTTCTTGCTTCGCAGGCGTGGGCCGCCAACATCATTTTCAACATGCACGACATGGACGCGATCGCCGATTTTCCCCTGGCCAAGGTGATGCTGAAGCGTTCCGTCGAGTTGGACCCGACTTTCTACTTCATGCAAGGAACGATGCTATTGGCCGTGGTCGCATCGCAGCAGTTTCCGCCCGACATCGAGAAATCGAAGGCCCTGTTCGACGAGGTTCTCGCCGGCACCGAGCGTCGATCGCTGATCGTGCAAGTCAGCATGGCTCGTTACTATGCGGTCGCCATCGGGGACTACGAGCTGTTCACGAAGCTCTTGGACGAAGTAGTCGCCGCCGGGGATGTCCTCCCTGAAGCCCGGTTGCTGAACGTCATTGCTCGCAGGCGCGCGGAGCGTTACCTCCGCCAACCCTATTTGTATTTCAGTGATGTGGAGGGTTAGCGTGGGCAATCTCCGTGGCTCGATATTCGCGCTCTGCTTCGTCTGCTCTGCTGTGTTCTTACGCGGGTCGGCGCCGGGGCCAGCGCTGGCCGACGAGATAACGACCATCCGCCTTGCAACGCTCCTCCCGCCTGGGTCGCGATACAACGACCTGCTGCGCGCGTGGAACCGCAGCCTGAAAAAGGGCACCGACAACAAGGTGCAGATCCGCTTTTACACAGGTGGCAGCCAGGGAGACGAACGGGATTTCGTCCGCAAGATGCGCGTGGGGCAGATGGACGCGGCGATACTCTCGACGACGGGGCTCGGGATCCTGGTTCGGCCGACCTTGGTGTTGGCGGTGCCTGGAGTCATGAAGGACTACGACCAGCTCGATCGGGTTCGCGATGCATTGGATGGTCGCTTCACTGGGTTGTTCGAACGAAGCGGTTTCCGACTGCTGGCCTGGGCCGATGCTGGCAAGATCCGAATCTTGTCGGCTCACGAGTTCGCCGCACCCACGGACCTCAAATCGCTTCGGCCTTGGGCTTGGAAAGACGAACCCATTTTTGCTCACTTTCTGAATGTCGTTGGCGCCAATCCCGTGCGTCTCGGACTCAACGAGGTTTACGCGGGCCTTCAAACACGCATGATCGACACGGTGCCCGTTTCGGCGGTGGCCGCGATTGCGCTGCAGTGGTTCACCAAGCTCAAGTACGTGGCCAAGCAGAACTTCGGCATCATCGTGGGAGCGGTGCTGATCAAGAAAGAAAAGTATGACGCGCTGGCGCCAGAACATCAGCAAGTCCTGCGAGACACAACCGCCAAGATGAAGCGAGCGTTTCAACCGATGATTCGACGGGATGACGACCGTGCCTACGTCTCCCTCGTGAAGAGAGGCTTAATCGAAGTCGATCTCAGTGCACACCAAGGGGCTTGGGATGCGGCGGCGGCCACGACGCGAACCGAGCTCGTCGGTCGTGTTTACAGCAAGAGCCTACTCCAAGCAGTGGAGACGGCCGCTGCGGGCGGTGACTAGAAGCTAGCGGGAGCCCGGGGTCCTCCGATGGAGTCTCAGCGCCGACTGTACTCCGGGAACAACCGGAAAGAGCCAGTGAGTGCGGCCTAAGTCGCCGGCTCCGAAGGTGGTGTATGCTTTTCGCCTGGCGGGGGACGGTAGAAACGCCATCATGGCGGCGTCCCCATGAGTGGCAAAGGCATTACCGGAGTGGTGCTGGCCGGCGGGCGCGCGACCCGCTGGGACGGGCGCGACAAGGGCCTCATCGAGGTATCAGGCCGGCCGATGATCGAGCACGTGCTCGATGCGCTGGCCCCACAAGTTGAACACGTCATCATCAGCGCGAACCGCAATCTCGATGCGTACCGCGCGTTCGGCTTGCCGGTCATCACCGACGCGAGCCGCGACTTCCGTGGACCGCTGGCCGGAATCGTGAGCGGCCTAACCGCTGCGCGCACCGAGTGGGTAGCGATTGCGCCCTGTGATTCGCCGCTCGTGACCGCTGACTTCGTCGCCCGTCTGGCATCAGCTTGTAGAGACGGAGCGCACACCGACATCGCGGCTGCGCACGATGGTGAGCGCATCCAGCCACTGTTCGCCTTGCTTCACCGTCGCGTGCTCGAACCTCTCGATGCTTTTCTCGAATCGGGCGGACGCGGAGTCGAGCGCTGGTTCGGCCAGCAGCGCATGCAACTCGTGGATTTCAGCGACAGCCCAGACAGCTTCCTCAACATCAACCAACCTGAGGACCGAGACCTCTTGGAAGCACAGATGAAGCTACGCAAATCGCGGGAATGAGGCCGCGTGCTGATACCGGCCGCTATGGGGCTTCAACGAAACCTTCCAAGCCGAGCGTCGCCTCCTAGGGCAGAGTTCCGGTTGTTGCGGTGAAGCCGCCGGGGTAGCCGTACGAGTCGAAGCTTTCGTATCCGTACACGTAGAGGCCTACCGGGTTGGGCGCCGACAGAG
Source organism: Myxococcales bacterium (assembly GCA_030622585.1). Classification (GTDB taxonomy): domain Bacteria; phylum Myxococcota_A; class Polyangia; order Polyangiales; family Houyiibacteriaceae; genus SG8-38. The sequence continues at coordinate 2,450 of JAUXFZ010000029.1, read as the reverse complement.
TGTGGGTGCCGACCGAGATGGGGACCTGCGCGGCAGAACGGGTCGCGCCCGGTAGAGGCGTGAACATCGGCGCGGGCAGCGGCGTTCCATCGAGCAGCACCATGCCAGCCGTCACATCGGTCGTGAGGGCCACGACATTGGCGAAGTTCGTCGGGAAGCCCGTACCGGGAGTCGCGAACGTATACGACTTGATGAACTGAGCAGCCGAGGGAATCAGCATCATGAAGGGATCGGACGTAGAGTTATCCCACTGGCTACCGTTCGAGAACTGAGCCACGAGGATGGGCGCATTCGCGGAGATACGGTAGCTCCCGATGAGGTTCCGCTCCACGAATTCGCCGGCGTTCAACGTCATTGATTCAGGCGACGAGCCCTCGAACTGAACCTGGGTCCCGTTCTGGTCGGCCAGGATACGGAACGTGTCACCCAAGACGCGGGTGGCCAACGGAACGGTGAGCACCTCGGTGCCCCAGGTGGCGACTGGAGTGAGTTGCTCGACGACGTGATCGCAGAAACCAGTCATTTGGGTGGGAATGTTGGCGCAGCGGTTGCCGGCATACACCGCGATGGGTCGGTCCGCTTGAATGAGGGAGCCCGTGAGATCGCCACTGGACTGCAGTTGATATGCGTCGAAGGGGGTGAGCACGATCGAGTAGGGGACCCCCGCGGGTCGATCACCAGCGGCGGCGGCAGGCGTGATCGTGACCGTGGTTGGCGTCGTCGTATCGCCGTCGGAGGCGGGGATGGCCGCGATTGCGAGCTGTGAAGGGCCATTGACTCCACCGGTCCAAGCAATGACGCGGTAACGCTGGCCCAAAGCCACCGTGGGTAGGGCCGCGAAAGCATCCGTCCCTCGCGGTACACGATTGAATCCGTACACGGTGATCGGCTCGGTAGACGTTACGCGTACGGCAGCCTTTAGCTCAACGACATCGTTTGAGGTGATCTCCGAACCGGGCGGCAGGGCCACCTTGGTGACGTTGCCCGGAGTGACAAGGAACAGTTCACTGAACCCGGTGGAGGGAATGGACACCGTGCCCACGGTGGTTTGCGGGCCGGATAAGAACAAGGTCAGTGCGGGGGGGAGATAATTCGCTTCGAACGCGATGACGAAGTCGGTGCCCAAGAGGTCATTCGTCCTGCAGACGCCCACCGTGCAGACGCCATCTCCGTTGTCACACGGGGTACCGTTCTGGACGTTTGCAATGTTGCACCGGCCCGTGCCAACGATGCACGTTGCGACTGTGCATTCATTGCTGTCGTCGCAGTCCTGGTCGACGGCGCACTCGATGTCAGGGACACAGACGTTGCCGACGCAGATCTCGCCAGCATCGCAGTCCCGGTCGAGGTTGCACTCGACATCAGGAACGCACTTGTTGCCGACGCAGATCTCGCCAGCATTGCAGTCCTGGTCGAGGTTGCACTCGACGTCAGGGACGCAAACGTGATCGACGCAGATCTCGCCGGAACCGCAATCGAGATTGAAGTGACACTCGACGTCGGCCACGCAGACGTGGTCGACACAGATCTCACCGGAACCACAATCCCGGTCGAAGTGGCACTCGGCGTCGGGCACGCAGACTTGGTCGACGCAAATCTCGTCAGCACCGCAGTCCGCATTGAAGCGACACTCGACGTCGGGCACGCAGACGTTGTCCGTGCAGACCTCGCCGGCACCGCAGTCCTGGTCGCTCTCACACTCGAGACCGTTGCCTTCCGCGCAGGTGACCCTGATCGTCCAACCGGACGTACAGTACTCGAAGCCGTCGTCCGACACCGCCACGCTGACGTCGTAGTTCCCGAGTTCTTCACAGGTGTAGATTGGGTCCGCGGCGGTTGGATCGTCGAACGAACCGCCCGTCGTCTCCCACAGGTACTCGATGTAGTCACCCTCGGCGTCCTCGGCCACGGCCAAGAGCTCGATTTCGTCGCCGACCGAGGTATGGCGCTGCGCGACCACCACGACGACGACGAGGTCGGCGCACACGTTAAGCTCTCCGTTGGCTCGAACGCCCCCCAAGACTTGAGGTGGCTTGCAGTTTAGCAACACCGTCACGTGGGTTGAGACGGCGGACTCCACGTCGAATTCTGCCGACCCGCCGCATGACGTTTCACCAAGGGCTGAGGCGGCCGCCATCGTTATCGAGTAGTCCTCACCAGGTTGAAGCCCGAAGACCTCAACGGACGGCGTCGACCCGGACGCGCTCGTGTTGATGGTGCCATTCATCGGCGCCATACCAACTCGGGTGATCTCCCAAGTGACCTGGTCGATCTCGATCTCGCTTCGGAGCTGGAGACTGACGCTTAGTGAGCCACTTTCACCGGTGGACGCTCCTCCGGCGCAACTGGCGATGCTTAGCGCAGCGGCCAGGCACACCAGACATGAAACTAACGACGACGTCGAACGCAAGGTCGGCACGAACTCCTCCTGAAGGCAGGCGCGGTTACGG
>JAUXFZ010000025.1 GCA_030622585.1 Myxococcales bacterium | reverse complement strand
CCAACGGAAACATCGTGAGTTGTCGGTGGATAAGTTGTGGAGCCGACTCGCAACTCATACCGTTCGGGTGCGATCGAGTGCGCGGAAAATCACCAACCGCTGTGGACGAAATGGGAGATAGAACGCGCTGGATGTTGCGCAAACGATAACACGACGTAATTCGGAATGATCACAACACTTTGTCAACAGCCAAAATACAACGCGTAAAGATGTGCGGGTAGCTGTCAAAAAAACTGCGCGTTAATCTTTCGCGATCACAAGTGGTTAGAAATTTGTTTGTCGATTCCCGTAGACGCTTCTGAAACTCGTTGCTAGTTTCGGCGCCCTTCACTCGAAGGACACCAGTCGGCGCTCGCCAGGGTCGGTGAATGTTGGTGGATTAATTGCCGATCGCTCGGTCCAAGCTGGCTGTGGATAGCTTGGGGACGTTGGTGCTGAATTGCGGTCTTTTCGGGGGTAAGGAGACGATGGAACAATTGTGGGAACAAACGCTGGGGAGTCTGAAGGGACACCTCTCGAACGAGAACTTTGAAACGTGGCTGCGGCCGCTTCAGTTCGGTGGCATCGAGAGCGACTCCATCGTTCTGCGCATCCCGAATCAGTTCTTTGCCGAGTGGATCGCAGCGCACTACCTCGACATGATCCTCGAAGCTCTGCAGACCACGGCTGGCGACACGCCCGTGCCGCAGAAGGTTCGCTGGGAGCTCGATGAGACGCTGCGCGATAAGGCACAAGCCACGCGGGAGTCGACCCCGCCGCCGGCTCCCCGTGCACCACGCGCGACCCCGAGGGCCCCGGTGAACGCCGATCTCAACCCGAAGTATCGCTTCAAGAACTTCGTAGTCGGCCCAGCGAATCAGCTCGCGCACGCCGCAAGCGTCGCTTGCGGCTCCGATCCAGGCAGCCGGTACAACCCGCTCTTCATTTATGGGGGCGTGGGCCTCGGCAAGACCCATCTGGTCAACGCCATCGGTCACGCGGTCATGCAGCGCAACCCGCGGTCACGAATTCGTTATATATCAGCGGAACAGTTCACCAATGAATTCATCTGGTCGTTGCAGAACCACCAGATCAATACATTCCGAGAGCGCTACCGAACGCAGTGCGACGTCTTGTTGATGGACGACATCCAGTTCCTCGCCGGCCGGGAGCAGACCCAAGAAGAATTCTTCCACACGTTCAACGCCCTGTATCACTCCGACAAGCAGATCGTCGTCACCTCGGACGTCTACCCACATCAGATCTCGGAGATGCAGGAACGTCTGATCAGTCGCTTTCAATCCGGGATGGTCGCCGACGTCCAGGCCCCCGAGCTCGATACTCGCATTGCCATCTTGCAACAGAAGGCCGAGAGCGAGGGGATTCAGCTTCAGAGCGAGGTTGCCCTCTTTTTGGCGCAAACCGTTCGCAGCAACGTTCGGGAGCTCGAAGGCACCCTCCTGCGTGTCGCTGTCAAGGCCGAGCTCCTCGGGCTTCCGATGGACCTCGAGCTGGCCAAAGAGACGATGCGAACGGCCATCCCGAACCAGGACACCGAGACGAGCGTCGAAGACATTCAACGCATCGCGTGTGGCTACTTCGGCATCCGCCTGGCCGACCTCAAGTCTCGACGGCGTCATCGCGCGGTCAGCTTTCCTCGTATGATCGCGATGTACGTTTGCAGGCAACGGCTTGGAACCAGCTACCCAGAGCTCGGTGAACGCTTCGGCGGAAAAGACCACACCACCGTCATGAGCGCCGTTCGCAAGATCAGCGGCCTAATCGAGGATCAAGACGAGCGGGTTCTCGGAGCCGTGGGTGCCATCGAGCGCAAGCTCGGTATCTGATGGCGCTGCAGTTTTCGCCTCACGGGAGCCGATGGGAGGCCTGGGCAAGCCGGGCCTTCCGCACGCTTTTGGTGTATACCCCCGCCTATGCTCGACCTGTGCTCAGGCTGCGATCAAGCTGGGGACTGACCCTGGGAATTACTCGCAGCGTGGACTCTCCCCATTCGCCCCAGCTTTCCTCCCCATCTCGGAAATCGACCAAAGCTTAGTCCTTCCAAATGGTTACCTTGCTTTATTCACAATTCACAGCTGTTAAGACGACGACTAATTTTAAAATTCATAGATCTAACGCAGTGGATAAACAGACACAGTCATCTAGGAAGTGAACCACACCATGGAGCTCACGATCGACAAGCAACAGTTTCTCCGGGGTCTTGCACGGACCCACGGCGTCGCTGATCGCAAAAGCTCGATGCACATCTTGTCCAACGTGCTGCTTACGGCGGAAGGGCCAGACCGGCTTCGCCTGTCCGCGACCGATCTTTATCTCGGTGTGACTACCGTCGTTCCTGCGAACATCAAAAAGGGCGGCACGATCGCCGTCGCCGCGCGCACGCTCTTCGACATCGTCAAGAATCTCCCCGAAGGTGAGGTCAGCTGGACGCTCAGCGACAGCCATGCGGTCGAGCTCAAGTGCGGCAAGGTTCGGTACCGGATTCCCGCGATGCCGGGAGAAGATTTTCCCCCGCTGCCCAATCCGGGCGATGCGGACTTCGCACACCTAGAAGCCGCCCGTCTCGCCGAGTTGATCGCGCTGACGCAGTACTCGATGTCTCACGATGATACCCGACCACATCTAGCCGGGACGCTGTTCGAAGGGGACGGCAAGGTGGTTCGGATGGTGACCACGGACGGTCATCGCCTATCGAAGGCGGAGCAGAAGATCGGCGGCAAGGGATCCATGATGAACTTCAGCATGCTGGTCCCACACAAGGGCATCGGCGAGCTAAAGCGGCTGCTGGACGACATCAAAGCCGGGAAGGGGAAAGGCGAAGACGCGCCGACCATCGGCATCGCAACATCCGGCGGGAATGCCTTCTTTCAGCGCGAAGACCTTTGTCTGAGCGTGAAGCTCGCCGACGAGAACTTCCCACCGTACAACAAGGTGATCCCCAGCAAGCAAAGTCGAACGGTCATCGCCGCGCGCGGGCCGTTGGTCGAGGCGCTGAGGCGCATCAGCTTGGTGGCGAACGACAAAAGCGGCGGCGTTCAGCTCATGATCGCGCCGGGGCTGTTGCGATTGCAAAGCCAGAATCCCGAGGTCGGCGAGGGCAGCGAGGAGGTCGATGTCGACTACGCCGGCGACGAGCTCAAAATCGGCTTCAATGCGCGATATCTGCTTGATGCGCTCAGTGCGATGACGCACGACGAGATTGCGATCGAGCTCAGCGGGGAGCGTGACCCCGGCGTGCTGAAGCCTGTCGGTGGCAATTCCGAGTTCATCGGCGTCATCATGCCCATGCGCATCTAGTCGAGCGGGGCAGGGCGTTGACTTCGGATTCGCGGAGTGCGGAGACCCCCAGCCGGGTGACGGCTCTGCGGGCGCGTGGATTTCGAAACCTCCAACCCGTCGCCTTCGAGCCCGGGCCACATTTCAACGTGATCCACGGCGACAACGGAGCGGGGAAGTCCAATCTGCTCGAGGCGCTCTACTACCTGGGGGCACTGAAGAGCTTTCGTGGCGCGAAGACGGACGATCTGATCGGGCTCGAGGCGGACAGCGCCTCGCTCGAAGCGACTCTGGAAGGAGGGCCGGCGGCGCACAAGCTGCGGATCGACATCGGTCGTTCACAGCGGCGCCGTCTTCAGCTCGATGGCAAGCGTCCACGCTCGACCAGCGCGTGGCACCAAACTGTCCGGATGGTGTTGTTTCATCCAGGAGACCTGATCCTCGCTTCGGGTGCCCCGGATAAACGCCGAGCGTTTCTCGACCGAATGCTCGAGCAGATGGATCCGATCTACGGCTCGACCCTTGGAACCTACGAGAAGGCCCTTCGGAGCCGCAACCGGCTGCTCAAGGACGAACGTACTGACCGACGTTCAGTTCGGGCCTATGACGCCATCCTGAGCAAGGCAGGGGCTATTGTCGGGCAGGCTCGCCGACGCCTAATCGATGACCTGGCGCCGAGGGTCGTGCGCGCGTTCTCCGAAGTGTTCGCTGGTGATACCCCACTTGGGGTTCGGTATCTGCCACGTGTCGAACCCACGGAGGAGGCAATCGCCGAAGCGCTCGAGCGCTCGTTCGACAAAGATCGAGCCCGCGGGTTCACAGCGGACGGACCGCACGGGGACGACCTCGAGCTGCGGCTGCACGAAGTCGGCGCGCGTCATCACGGCTCGCAGGGACAGCATCGGACCATCGTCCTCGCGCTCAAGACCGCGGAGCTCGACCTGCTGAGCGAGCGCACTGGCAGGGTGCCGATCCTATTGCTGGACGACGTATCGAGCGAGCTCGACCGGAGCCGAAATCGCAGGTTTTTCGAGGTATTGAGCCACACGGGTGGCCAGGTTTTCCTGACCACCACCCATCCGGAGTTCATCTTGTTGGAAGACGACCGGGTCGATTTTCAAGTTCAGGCGGGGAGCATCACTCGATGATCTTGGCGCTCTTGATGTAGTCGAGCTTCGGAAAGCTTTCCCGGAGATACGTGTTGCCCTCGGCCTGCATCCGCCCCTGATCAGGACCGCGGCCCCGGGGGGCTCCTTCGCCGTAGCCGTTGTAAAGCGCTTCGACCGTGGCCATGTCTTTGATCTTGCCAAACGGCGCAAATCCCATCCCATCGAGGCGGGAGTTGTCCGAGAAGCTGATGAAGAACTGCGTCGTTCGCGAGTTGGGCCCCGAGGTCGCGAAGGTCGCGGTGCCGCGCGCGTTGCTCGCCTTGACGGCGTCATCGGGGATTGGCTTTGAGCGCCACTCCGCGTTGAGCGCAGGGTCCCCGCTGATTCCAACCTGAGCCATGAATCCACTGATGACGCGGAAGAACGCGACGTCGCTGTAATACCCGTTCTGCACCAGCTCGTAGAAGCGGTCGGCGCCATGCGGAGCCCAGTCGCGGCGAACGTCGATCACGATGGTGCCTTTGGTGGTCTCGAGCTCGACGGTGTAGCGGTCAGGTGCTTGTCCTTCAGGGGTCACCTCGTTGCCCTCCTCTTGGGTCTCCTCCGGGGCCGGCGCACGGCTTGGGTCGCCTTGGCTCGTGCTCTGTGCGTCTTTTTCTTTCGGGCACCCAACCAGGAGTACACCGGCCAACATGAATAGGGCTGCGGTTCGCATGCGCGTACCTTGGCAACCCCGGGCCCGAGCGCAAGCGATCAGGTGACTACGCGTCGAACAGACCGCGCAGCTTCCTGAGGAAACTCGCCTGCTGCGGGTGGGTTTCGTCGCCAATTTCTTGTGCTAGCTCGGTGATCAGCTTGCGCTGGCGCCGGCTCACTTCCTGCGGCACTTCGACCACGACGGTTACGAGCTGATCGCCTTTTCCATACCCCCCGTAGACCGGAATTCCCTTGCCCCGTAGGCGGAAGATCTTTCCCGACTGCGTCCCCGGGGGGACCTTCATCACCACTTGGCCGTCGAGCGTGGGGACGTCGATGCTCGCCCCGAGCACCGCCTGGGGGAATGAAATCGGAATCGACACCAAGATGTCAGCTCCCTCGCGCTGGAACAGCGAGTGGTCTCTGACCTTGATGTTGATATGCAGGTCACCGTTGCCGCCTGGGCTCGCTTCTCCCGCGCCTCGAACGGTGCGGACCGCGCCATCTTGAACCCCGGCCGGTATCTTCACGCTCATCGATTCGGAGCGCATCTTGGTGCCCGTGCCTTTGCATGCGTTACACGGCGTCGGGATCTTCTTGCCGGTTCCACGGCACGCGTGACACGGGCGCGTCGCGGCAAAGAGGCCGCGCTGATATTTTACCTGTGCGCGGCCTTGGCAAACATTGCACTTGTGGATGGGTGTGCCGGGCTCGGCGCCCGATCCGCTGCACGGTGCGCAGGGTGCCGGGCGACTGACGTCGATGTTCTTCTCGATGCCGAGCGCCGCTTGGACGAATGAAATCTCCAAGTCGTAGCTGAGGTCGCGCCCCGCTCTGCGTTTGCGGCGCCCACCGCTGAACACCTCACCGAACAAGCCTTCGAGGATGTCGCTCACGGCGCCGAAGTCGCCGGCTTCGAAACCAGCGCCACCGCTGTCGAACGCCGCATGACCGAATCGGTCGTACTGCGTGCGGCGGTCCGGGTCACTCAGGACGGCGTATGCCTCGCTCGCTTCCTTGAACGCATCCTCGGCCGCCGGGTCATCCGGGTTGCGGTCGGGGTGGTACTTCATCGCGAGGGCGCGATAGCTTTGCTTGATCTCGCTCCCGGCGGCGGTCCGGCTGACTTCGAGAATCACGTAGTAATCACGCTTGGACACTGGTTTTGGAGTGTAGACGCGTGCCATGTCTGCGCAAACGGCATAGAAAAGTGACCTGGAGTGTGGGAGAGGAGGCAGATGTCGGTCGCTGAGCTCGAGATTCAAGAGGGGGATGCGGGGCGGAGGGTCGATGTCGTGCTCGCCCGCCTGGTGCCGGCGCTCAGCCGAGCCAGAGCGAAAAGGCTTATCGAAGAAGGCCTCGTTCGGGTCGACGGGCGACGGGTGAAGAAGAGCTACATCGTCTCTGCGGGCGATCGCGTCACCTTGGAAAGCGTTCCGGGTCCGGTGGATTTCTACGCTGCGCCCGACCCGGATCTGGCGCTGGACGTCCTGGTCGAAAACGAGGGTTACGTGGTCGTCGCAAAGCCCGCGGGGGTCCCGAGCCATCCGTTGAAGGAGGGCGAGCGTGGCACCTTGGCTGGCGCGTTGGTCGCACGCTATCCGGAGATGCGCGACGTGGGTTACAGCAAACGGGAGCCGGGCATTCTCCATCGACTCGACAACGACACGTCGGGCGTGATGCTCGCGGCCCGCGACCAAGCGACGTTCGACGCGCTCCGCCGACAACTCCAGGCCGGCGAGATTGAAAAGAGATACCTCGCTCGCTGCCAAGGCATCGTCCCCGCGCCGATGATCATCGACACGCCGATCGCCAAAGACCCCCGTGACAACCGAAGAGTGCGCGCTTGTACCGACCCCCGCGAGATCAAACGCCTGCGCGCCCAGCCGGCAGCGACGGAGATCCTCACCAGCACCCCCGCGGAACATGGCTCGCTCGTCGAAATCCGCGCCAACAACGCCCGCCGCCACCAGATCCGAGCTCACCTGGCGTCGATAGGCCATCCCCTCCTGGGCGACCCACTCTACGGCGGCCCCTCGCCCGGCCGCCACCTTCTTCACGCGGTTTCCATCCAGTTGGGGACGGGCCCCCGTATCGTCAGCCCGTGGAATCGCGCTCAGCGAGCCGAGGGGGCGGAGCCGGACGTCTAAAAAGGGATGCGTAGGCCGGTTTGGGCGACGACCTGATTGCCGTAGGCGTTGGTGTTCCAGCGGTAGTTGAAACTGATGTCGAACTGAGCGCCGGCGATGGAGCGGTGGGCTTTGCCTTCTAGAAATGCGCCGAGGACGAGGAGCTGGATGCCGAGCTCGTTGACGTGGAAGGCGCTCAGCTTGGGGTCGGCAGTTACGTATGTGTCTTCGAAGGTGTAGTCGTTTGGGTTGCTCTTGTAGAAGAACGCGGACGTCTGGGTGTAGTAGCGGTAACGCAAGCGCGTTTGAAAGAACGGAGACATTTCTTGGTAGATGCGAAACTCTGGGTTGATCGCGCCGAGCTTCCAATCGTCGACGTACGAGCGGTAGAGAACCTGGAGCGAGGTACGCGACCGCGGGATGTACCAGGCGAGTCGGGACGCCAGCAGGTGACGGAAACGTCCATCAGGGTGCTCTTCGGGACGCTGGCCCCCCAATACCGATCGATACGGGTTGGCGAGGAAACCCCACTGGTAGGTAAAGTCGTACGAGACTTCGAGGACGAGGGTCGGCGTCAGGACCTGCTCCCAGCCAGCCGCGAGTGACACCGCGTCGAGGGTTTCTCTGAATCGGTCCGCGCTCGTGCCCCCCATGTTGCCAGGTCGTTGCTGCGATCCACCCCGGAAGTTCTGGCCGATTTCGTCGTGACGATAGCTGATGCGGCCTCGAAACATCGTCGCCCGGTCGGCGGGCCAAATCGGCGGCTGGAAGAGCGTAGCGAACGAGAAGTAGTCCGGTTCGCGACTGAACCGAAATCCTCCGAACAGGTCGACCGGGTTCTCGCGCTCCACGAACTCGTGACCCCCTTTGAGGTCCACGTCGTGACGAATTTCGGTGAAGCGCGTGTCCTCGAGCGCGCCTGCTGCGATGCTCGCGCTCGTGATCGAATCGATCAAGTAGTCGACGCGCATGCGACTCCCTTGTGGCGCTTCGAGTTGCGCGATGATCTCGGGGGCGAGAACGCGCGTGCTCCGGTCCCAGTAATAGTTGCCGCGCAACTGCGCATCACCCGTCCAAGTGCCTGTGACGGCGTCAGCCCGCGAGCGCGTTGGGTTCGCGCCGATGAGCGCGATGCCGCCAGCCAGGACCCACAAGAGCAAGCTGAGCACCATCGATCTCGACTTCCGACGCGCTGCTTCTAGTTGCACCCGCATCCCCCGCCGGCGGTTCCGAGACCTCCGGTGGCGCCCTCACGCGCGTCGAGGACGTGGGTGTAGAACTTCGCCTCGGTCGCCTCGCGCTCGAAGTCCATGCTTGGACGGGAGAGGTATTCGCGCTCGTAAGGCTTGACCGTTGCGCAGCCTGCGGCCGTACAAAGGGCAAGGATGATCGGCAGCTTCAGTGCACGGAGCAGGCGTTTTCGCTCGGTTTTCGCTCGGTCAGGGCGCGCGAGAGGGCGACGAGCGGCGTCAGGACGAGTCGGGTGGTGGTTCGCATCCATGGGTGCTCAGCAATGATATCGGCCGCGTACGGGCCGACCGAATAATACGCATCGACGAACGCGCGGCCCGTGGGGTTGGTCATCAGGTAACGGTCACGAAAGCGCCGGAGCGCCCAAATCTCATCGGCCAACGGCGAACCATAGGCCGCGGTGGCAACGAAGCACGGAGGAACGGTAGTGAAGTCGATCGGGGTCGTCGTGAGGCTGGCGGTGACGGCGTCGCTTCGCCCTTGGCATTGGTCCGTCGCCGTGATCTCGAGCTCGTATTGGGTTTCGTGTGCATCGAACGCCGCGTTGACGACGATGACGTCGCCCGGGTCCAGGCAATCGCCGTCCCCGTCGACGTCGACTCCGTTCTCGCACTCGCCGTCTTCGTTCGCGACATACGGAGCGCAAAGGGTTTCGGTTGCGTCTGCGCCGCTACACTCCGAGTCGACAGGGATATGCAGGCCGTCCCCTTGGATGGGTCTGCCAGCGCTGGTGATCTCGAGGGCATGAGCGTCCTCGGTGACCACACTGCTGACGAGGATCTTACTCGACAGAATCTTGTATTGACGCAGGGGACGCGCGCTTTGGGGCACCGTGAATCGAAGGCGACCGACGACGTGGGACCACTTCGAATTCGGGTGATTTTCCATGCTGAAATCGGAGATGGATGCGGGCTGCGCTTCCGCGTCACACAACCCCAGGCAGGTGCCATCCTCAGCGCAGATGAAGCCCGTCCCGCACTGCGCGTCGTCGACGCAGTCCTGGCCGCAGATCTCGGGAGGCTCGGGCTCGCCGCAGATGTTTGTGGCCAGGACGCCGAGCTTGAAACGCGCGCCAGTGGCATCGGGACGCAAGCGGTCGGCTCCACTGCCGGGCGCGCTGTCGGGGTCGTCGGTGATCGAAGCGTCCATCGTGAAGACCTCGCCGGAATCACCATGCAGGCTTGCGTAGCCAAGCGGCTCTGACGTTTCATGCTCGGCGACGACGGGGCCCAAGGCGAACGGCACCGCGTACACGATGGAGGGCTGACCGCGGTAGGGGTAGCCATAGGTTTCTGCCCAAATGTCCCAGCTCTCTGACAGCGGCGTGGGGTAGGTCACGTCGTTGAAGACGTCGTTGTAATCTCCCTCGACGTTGACTTCGATCCAGGCCGTGTAGTCACCGTCCTCCCAGTCTTGCGGGGCGATGTATTGGATCGTCCGAGGCACGTCTCCCGTGGGCGTGGCCATGGTCACCGCGTCGATGCTTGGCATGACGCTGCGCGCCTCTTGAACGAACCGTTCGACGTCGGGATGGTCGAATTGGCCCAGTCCTTCGACGTCGCGGCGGGGCGGGTAGAGCGACCCAGCACCGAGCGGGCGCATGATCTCGGAGCCCGAGGGTTCGACGAAAGGCTCGGCATATCCGCCTCGGAGATCATCGTCCGTCACGAAGCGACCCTTGTCGCTATTGAAGACACTCGCGCAGGTGACGGCGTCGAGCGCCTCGCGGGTCGTCGTCGTCTGGTCGAAGGAGAGGCAGAAGTACGAGTCGGGCGACGCATCGACCGAGGTGCGCGAGGCGAACCCCTCCGAAGTGCGGTCCTGAAAGATCACCATGGGAAACGGCTCGGCGCCGGGCGCGCCCGCCCGTCGATGTCCCCAGATCGGCAGGATCCCTTCACGGCGCCCGTACGGCCAACGAAAACCGCTGTTCATCTGCAGCGCGCCGGGTCGGTTGCCAATGCCCCGAAGCGCGACCGATGATGTGAGCACGACCGTCTCCATGAAGGTGCCGTCGGCATCTTCGATCCAGATCGCAATCTGGGCGCGCTTGGTCGGCGTGAAGCGAAACTCGAGGAGGCGGTCGCCATCTTGGGCGCCGCCACTCCCCAGGGACACGAGCCAAATCGCGACTATCCACAAGCCAAGCCAAACGGGGCGCATAGCGAAAACAGCCTAGCCCCGGCGGTTTTCCGGCTCAAGGAAGCCGCATACTAGGCAGAAATAGCTACTGATCCCCAGCACTTGGAGGGGATCTAACGGCGCGGCCGTTGAGGTCCGCGGTCGCGCTTGCTCCGGCCCTTCCCGGGCGCGAGCTGGGCTCGGAGCTGTTCGACTTGGTCACGAAGCTCGGCAGCCTTCTCAAACTCCAGCTCCTCCGCGGCCAGCAGCATCTCGCTCCGCAGCTCTTCGATCCGAGCTCGGATGTCGTCGGGGTCGTCGGGCGCTTCGCCCTTTCTCAGGATCGGGATGACGACGTAGTCGCTGGCCCCGGTTGATGGATCCATTTCGAGCACTGCCTTCTTGATCGTTTGGGGAGTGATCCCGTGCTCGTCGTTGTACTCGGCCTGGCGTGCGCGGCGGCGTTCGGTTTCGTCGATCGCGTAGCGCATCGCATTGGTGATTCGGTCCGCGTACAGGAGCACCACGCCGTTCGCGTTGCGCGCCGCGCGCCCGATGGTCTGAATCAACGATCGCGGCGACCGTAGAAAGCCCTCTTTGTCTGCGTCGAGGATGCCGACCAAGGACACTTCGGGCAGATCCAATCCCTCCCTCAAGAGGTTGATGCCGACCAGGACATCGAACTCGCCGCGACGCAAATCCCTAAGAATATCAACACGTTCGAGTGTGTTTATGTCGCTATGAAGATAGCGCACACGTACGCTGAGCTCTGCGTAGTATTCGGTGAGATCCTCCGCCATACGCTTGGTCAGGGTCGTGATTAGCACGCGCTCATTGCGCGCTACGCGCTCGCGGATCTCACCGAGTAGGTCGTCGACTTGGTGCTTGGTTGGACGAATGCGCAGCTGCGGATCGAGGAGCCCCGTCGGACGGATCACCTGCTCGACAACGACACCGCCCGCGTGCTCGATCTCCCAATCGCCGGGCGTCGCACTCACGTGAATCACTTGACCCACGCGTTCCTCCCATTCGGAAAAACGCAGTGGCCGATTGTCGAGCGCGCTCGGCATTCGAAACCCGTGCTCGACCAACGTCTCCTTGCGCGAGCGGTCACCTTTGAACATCGCGCCGAGCTGCGGCACTGTGATGTGGGACTCGTCGAGGATCACCAAGAAGTCGTCGGGAAAGTAGTCGAGTAAAGTTGGTGGTGGCTCGCCCTCTTTGCGTCCGGAAAGGTGGCGGCTGTAGTTCTCGATTCCGTGGCAGAATCCCATCTGTTCGAGCATCTCCAGGTCGTACATCGTTCGCTGCTCGAGGCGCTGCCTTTCCACCAGTTTTCCCTCGGATTCGAGCTTGGGGAGCCATTGCAGAAGCTCCTCCCGAATCGACTTGATCGCGCGCTTTCGGTGGTCGTCCGGGGTGACGTAGTGGCTGCCCGGGTAGATGCCGTACTGGTCGAGCTCCTCGAGCACCTTGCCACGCATCGGGTCGATCTCGACGATGCGCTCGATCTCGTCGCCCCAGTACTCGACGCGCACCGCGAGGTTCTCCGAGTGGGCCGGGAAAATCTCGACGACGTCACCACGAACCCGGAAGGTGCCGCGGTGAAAGTCGATGTCGTTTCGTTGGTATTGAATGTCGACCAGGCGACGCAACAGACGGTCGCGGCGAAACTCTTGTCCGACCTCGAGACTGATCAACATCTCCTGGTACCACTCCGAGGAGCCGATACCGTAGATGCACGAGACGCTCGCAACGATGATGACATCGCGCCGCGAGAGGAGCGACCGCGTGGCACTGTGGCGCATCCGGTCGACCTGGTCATTTACGATCGCGTCCTTCTCGATATAGGTGTCGCTCGATGGGATGTACGCTTCGGGCTGGTAGTAGTCGTAGTAGCT
>JAUXFZ010000522.1 GCA_030622585.1 Myxococcales bacterium | reverse complement strand
GACGACACTCGCTCCGCGTAGAGGGCGGCGATGCCGACGAGGAGCACTGCCGGAAAGAGCAATCCGAGGATCTGCGGCCGCGTGGTGAACCGAAATCGGGCCACGGGAAGCGCGAGCAGAAGCCCGGTGAGGGTTAGTGGCGCGGCGAGCTCGACGCCGCGAGCCAGTCGGTCGGACAACCGGACCAGCAGATAGCCGAGCGCACCGAGTGCCGCGCACTTGAGAAAGATCAACGCGTTCGCACCCAGGTGATCGTAGAGCAGCCAGGTCACCCCATCATAGGCCCACTCGTAGTTCTTCCAGGGCTGTGGCGTCGGCTTCCAGAACGAGAATAAATCGACCTGAGGCACTCGTCCAAGCGCGACGATCTGACGGCCCTGGGCGAGGTGACCGTAAGCGTCGGCGTTGAACAGCGGAAACAAGCCCGCAAGGAAGAACGCCAGGCCCGACGCCCACGCACTCCATGACACGGTCCCTCTCGGCACGATGGCAGTGTCGGTCGAAGCCCAACAGCCGGTCAAACAAGGCGCAACGCTACAAGAGCGAGCGGAGCGCGGGTTCGAGCGTCGTATGCTCCCAACGAAACCCGTGCGCATGCAGCGCGGCGGGGGTGACGCGCGACCCGCCGAGCAGCATCTCATTGGCCATGTCCGAACCCGCAGCGAGCCGCAGCGCGAATTTCGGGACCCGGAAGGCAGTGGGGCGCTTGAGCACACGGCCCAGCGCCGCAGTGAAGTCGGCATTGGTGACCGGGGTGGGGGAGACGAAGTTCGCGGGGCCCTCGAGCTCCTCGGTTTGCAGCGCGAACACGAGTGCGGACACCAGATCTTCCAGCGTGATCCAACTCATGTACTGCCGCCCGTCACCGATGGGTCCGCCGACGCCGAGCAAGAACGGCATCTTCATTTTGGCGAGCGCTCCTCCGCGAGATGCAAGCACGATGCCGATGCGCGCGTACACGACGCGAATCCCTGCGTCTCGAGCGCTTGCGGCTGCAGCCTCCCACTCGCCGCACACGGACGCGAGAAAGCCATTGCCGTGGGCAGCGCTCTCGTCGAGCACCTCTTCACCGCGCGCGCCGTAGTACCCGACTGCCGAGGCCGAAATCAGCGTCCGCGGCGTGGGTGACAGCTCGGCCAGCGCGCCCGCAAGGAGCGCCGTTCCAGCAACCCTGCTGTCGCGGATTTTCGCCTTCTTCGCCTTCGTCCAGCGCCCCGAAGCGACGTTCTCGCCTGCCAGGTGAACCGCCCCTGTGATGCCCCGGAGACCCTCCGCGTCGATCGTGCCCGAATCCGGATCCCAGCGAATCTCATCGTGTGCGCTGGGTGCGCGCCTCACCAGGCGCAGGACCTCGAAGCCGTCGCGCCGAAGCGTCGACACCAACTCGCTGCCCACGAGCCCCGATGCGCCGGTAACTGCGATTTTTCCGCGCTCCGCCATGCAAGATGAGCCTGAACCAGCCTCGGGACGCCGCAAGCCGGGTTTTCCACGTGGCGCCGAGGCCAACAGTCGCTATGGTCCCAGCACTTTGCGAATTCTCTTCATTGCCCCACAAGCATTTACATCTGGTAAGTCTGGCCAAGACGCCCAGGACGTAGCGACCCTAGCCAAGGTGATGCGCCGCGCGGACCACGCCGTCGACATGGTCTCCCCGCTCTACGGTCACATCGACACCGCGAAGCTCGCGCTCGCGCGCCGCCTGACCAAGCTCGAGTTCGAGCTCGGCGGCAGAGCGTGGTCGTGCGAGTTGTACACGGGACGCACCCCCGATGGCGTAGGGCTGACCTTCATCGGCAACGAAGAGGTTCTGTTGTCCGCCAGCTCTCTCACCAGCGATGGCGAGCCGCTCGACGCATCGAGGGCCGGAGTCTTTGCCGCGGCAGTGACCGAGTTGCTTCGCCAGAACGCCGGCGACTACGACATCGTGCACGCTCATGGATGGGCCGCCGCCGCTGTGATCGCGCGCCTGCGGTCGGCGCTGCCCGACTTGCCCACAGTGTTGACGATGTACGACGCGTCGCACCAGGGCCGTTTCGACGCGGGAGATGCGGAGTTGATCGGGCTGGGTGACGAGGCCCGCGAGGGAGATGGCATCAACGTCCTGAAGGCCGGGCTCCTGACCGCCGATCGGGTCACGGCCCTTTCCCCAAACTACGCGCACCGCCTGCAACGGCCCGACAACGACGACGCGTTGGGTGCGGTGTTTCGAGAGATCGAGCCGAAGATGGCCGGCGTGCGCCACGGGATCGACCCCGCGCTTTGGAACCCCGCGACCGACGGGCACGTCCCTGCCCGATTCGATCCGTTCGATATGGAGGGGAAGGACAAGTGCAAGGCAGAGCTGCAGCACGACCTAACCTTGCCGGTGCGAAGCGACGTGCCGCTGTTCGGTGCCATCGGCAGCGTCGACGACGACGGCATGGCCCTACTTGCGAAGATCGGACCCGACTTCTTGCGCAACGACGTGCAGCTCGTGGTGCAGCTCGAAGGCGACGGGGAGCTGGTCGCCATCTACGAGGAGCTCTGGGACCAGTGGCCTGACCGCATTCAGATCAAGACGGGCAACGATGAGCCATTTGGGCATGCGCTGATCGCGGCAAGCGACTTCATCGTGGCGCCAGGACGCGAAGCGCCGTCCGACAACATCCAAATGCTGGCTCAGCGCTACGG
>JAUXFZ010000530.1 GCA_030622585.1 Myxococcales bacterium | reverse complement strand
CACGGTGCGTGGCTTGCGAGAGCGGGGCATCCCGGTGTGGGCAACGATGGACGCCGGACCGCACGTCAAGGCGCTGTGTGACGTTGGCAACGCCACTCGAGTCCGCCAGGCGCTCGATCGAACTGCGGGGGTCACGCGAACGTGGGTCGCGAAGGCCGGCCCAGCGGTCGAGGTAAGACAGTGCATCCAGTAGGCTCCAGCGCACCGGGCAAGGCGTTGCTGTGCGGCGAGTACGCTGTGCTCGAGGGCGCTCCCGCAGTCGTGGCGGCGGTCGATCGACGACTTTCGGTCACCTGGTCCGAAAGCTCTGCGCCGATGTCACCGGAAGGCGATGCGACGCTTCGGCGCGCGCGGGATGAGCTAGGGCCATTGCCACGCTCTGTGATGGTGGACGCGAGCGACCTACAGCAAGGCCACATCAAGCTCGGACTCGGGTCGTCCGCCGCCGCTGCTGTGGCGACCGCCGGCGCAAGCTTCGCAACCCACGGCCACGAGCTCGGCGACTCCGAGACTTTGCAGCGAGTCTTCTCGATCGCCCTCGAGGGTCACTCATCGGTCGCGCCGCAGGGCAGCGGCGTCGACGTGGCCGCCTCTACCTTCGGCGGCTTCCTGCGGTTCACACGCACCGATGACGGCGCCGAGACGCAAACTTTGAAACGGCCGGTGGACCTCGTGATGCGCCTGGTCTGGACCGGTCATGCCGCGCGAACCAGCGAGTTGCTGGGCAAGGTACACGCGCTGAGGCAAGACAACCCGACAGAGCATCGTACGTGCATGGATCGACTCTCGGAGCGGGCGCACGGGTTTGCGTCTGCGTTTGAGGAGGGCAACGCCACCGATGTCATTGCGGGGGCGGCGTCCTACTCGAACGCGATGGCGATGCTCGGCGCCGCCGCAGGGGCCCCGATCGTCGACGAGCGGCTTGGGCGCGCTGGCGCGTTGGCGACGCGGTTTTCAGGGAGCGCCAAGCCCTGTGGGGCGGGCGGGGGCGACGTCGCGGTTGCGTTCTTTTTGGACCCGGATGCGGCAAAAGGCTTCGAACTGGCTTGCAAGGACGATGGGCTTCATCCTATCGATGTCTCGTGGGGTGCGGCAGGCGTGCGGACCCGCTGACCGGAGGACGCTCCCAATGCTGATCAATGTCTACATCTTGTCACTGATGCTCGGGGCCGTGCTGCTCGGTGCGTCACTCTTCTTGAACGACAAGCGCGGCGACGCGGACGACCAAACCCGGGCGCACGACGACACGACGAGGCCGAGTCAGTTCGGTCAGCTCGACGGCGTTGCGGGCGGCGATTTCTTCGTGCGCACGATTCGCTCCCGCAGGTTCTGGACCTTCTTCGTTTCCTTCTTTGGGATGACTGGACTCGTGCTCGACGGGCTGGACGTCATGGGCGCGACGGCGTCGCTTGTCGTGGCGATAGCGATCGGTGCGGTCGCCGGGGCGGGGGCTTCCGCGGTGGTGCGGATCGGCTCGAGCTAGTGCGCATCGACTTTTCGCTCGAGGCGTTCGATGACCGTAGTAGAGAGGTTTTGTCCGCAGAGCCGGGACATCTGCTGAAGAAGCGTCGGGCTCGTGACATTCACTTCGATGAGCTTGCCTCCGATGACGTCGAGCCCGACGAAGAAAAGTCCATCGGCGAGCAGACGCGGACGTAGCGTTTCGACGATTTTCCGGTCCGCATCGGTAAGCGTCGCCGGAGTCGCTGAACCTCCGACGTGCACGTTGCTCCGAAGGTCGCCCTTGCTGGGGAGGCGCCCGACCACGCCGAGAAGCTCACCGTCCACCAACAGGATGCGTTTATCTCCCTCATCGTATACTTCGGGGATGAGCGCCTGAACGATGGCGTTTCGCGATCCCAAGTGGGTGACCGCCTCGATCAGGGCGTTGAGGTTGGTGTCGCCATGGGCGAGCCGAAAGACGCTTTCGCCACCGTGGCCATCGATCGGCTTGATGACGGCATGGCCGCCGATGTCGCTCAAGAAATGATGTATCTCGTCCTGGTGGCTCGTCATGATCGTGGGAGGAACGACCTCCGGAAAGTGATGGGCGTAGAGCTTTTCGTTGGCTTCGCGCAAGCCGCGCGGATTGTTCACGACCAGCGTGCTGCCTTCGAGGTGATCCAAAACGAGCGTCAACCATAGGTACGCGTCGCCGAAGGGCGGGTCCTTGCGGATGAACACGGCGTCAGCGTCGACCAAGTCGATGTCTTCGGGTTCGCCCAAGGTGATGGGCTCTTCGGCCTCGAACTGCATCGATGCCTGGCGAACGCGCGCAACCACCCGCCGGCCGCGAAGTCCCACGTCACTCGCCAGGCAGTGATCGACGCGATGGCCGCGAGCCTGTGCCTCCAGCATCAGGGCGAAGCTGGTATCTTCGTCGACGCTGACTGTCGACACCGGGTCCATCACGAACACGAAACGCATGGGACTCTGCGGTAGCACCCGGGCAGGTTTGGAGGCAAGGTGCAACCGATGAAGCGGTGGGTTACGATCGTGTTGTGGTGCGTTTCGGCGTTCCTTATGGCCGGGCTAGTCAGCCAGAGCCCAGCCGCCGAATCGGAGCACGCCGCGGTAT
>JAUXFZ010000233.1 GCA_030622585.1 Myxococcales bacterium | reverse complement strand
TCCCCACATCACGCTCCGCCGCGTTCCGGCTCTCCGGTGACTCAGTCGCTTTGCTCGTTAGGCGGTCTTCCCGATCATCAAGCCGAAGAACGACGTTCCGGTGTGTTTCATCATTCCGGTGATGTAGACGAGGGCGATAGCGCCGTCGAAAACGCAGATGCCGTATTGCCAGGAGTCGGCGAGGCCTTTCGGAACCATGTAGATGATGGCGGCGACGGCGGTTACGCGGACGAGGGCCTGCCAGAAGATGATGGGCGCGCGCGCCTTCATGTCTTGTGCCGACCACATGAGCGCGGCGCCGGCGAATATCAAGAAGGCGCCGCAGGTCATCAAGGCGCCGAAATGAGTGTCTTGCGGTTCGAGAATAGCCGCCGCCCAAGTCGCAAGGCCGATCGGAATATCCAGAAACCCGGTGATCAAAACGAACTTCCTCAGCACGCTGCTCTCCTCCTACGCTCTCGGATGCGTAGCGGGGACGAGCTTAGGCGACCTTTGCATCGGTGTCACTTGGTTGCGCGTAACGGGCATGACCACTAGACCGGAGAGCGAGCGTGGCAGCCTCCTCCGAATTCGATCCGGATCAAGAGCGCGGGCCTGTCGCCTGGATGGCGAAGAACCGCGTCGCCGCCAACGTGCTGATGCTCATCCTGATCGTGGGCGGCCTCGTGACGCTAGCGGCGGGGATCAAGCAAGAGGTGTTCCCCGAAGTCGACCTGGACGTCGTGTTGGTCGAAGTCGTCTATCCGGGAGCGAGCCCCGCCGAAGTGGAGCAGGCGGTCGTCCTCGCGATCGAAGAAGGGATCCGGGGCGTCGACGGCATCAAGGAGGTTCGCTCGACGGCTCGCGAAGGCTCCGCGACGGTGACCGCAGAGCTCCTCCTCGGCACCAAGCAGGATCGCGCACTGAACGACGTCAAGAGCGCGGTCGACCGAATCACCTCGTTTCCAGCCGACGTGGAACGTCCGACCGTCAGTATTCTTGCGCCGCGCCAGCAGGCGATCTCGATTGTGCTCTATGGCGATGTCGACGAGGCCACCCTACGCGCCGTCGCTGAAAACAGTCGACGCGAGTTGCTACGCGACGAGCGCATCACCTACGTGGAGCTGACGGGCATCCGTCCCCTCGAGATCAGCATCGAGGTCCCGCAAGCGCAGCTTCGCAAGTACCATCTGACGCTCGACGAAATCGCTGCGCGAATCCGGGCCGCATCGGTCGAGCTCCCGGGAGGAGCCGTCAAGACCACGGCAGGCGAGGTTCTGCTTCGAACCACCGAGCGACGCGATCGGGGCCACGAGTTCGGCGACATCGTGCTGCTGAGCCCACCGGACGGGTCCCAGGTGCGCGTCCGCGACATCGCAACCGTGAAAGACGGCTTTCAGCAGAACGACCGCAGAGCCACGTTCAATGGCAAGCGGGCTGCGATGATCAACGTGTTCCGGGTCGGCGACGAAACGCCTCTGACAGTGGTCGCTGCCGCCAAAGAACATGTCGCGGAGCTGCAGGCAACACTACCCCAAGGCTTGCACGCCGCGCCCTGGTTTGACGCCGCGGAGATATACGAGCAGCGGCTCTCGCTCCTGATGCGCAACGCGCGTATCGGCCTCCTCTTGGTACTGCTGATCCTAGGGCTCTTCCTCGAAGCCCGCCTCGCGTTCTGGGTCACGCTGGGGATCCCCATCTCGTTCTCGGGCGCTCTTCTGCTCTTCCCCGCAGCCGACCTATCGATCAACATGATCTCCCTCTTCGGGTTCATCGTGACCCTCGGCATGGTGGTCGACGACGCCATCGTCATCGGCGAAGCCATCTATAAACAGCAGTCCGAGGGCAAAGGGCTCCTGGAATCGGCCATCCTCGGTGCAAAGGAAGTCGCTCAGCCGGTCGTCTTCGCCATCGTCACCACCTGCGTCGCGTTTGCACCCATGCTTCTCGTGCCTGGCGTCATGGGCAAGTTCTTCCGGGTGCTCCCGACGCTCGTCATCGCGGTTCTCCTGATCTCGTTGCTCGAGTCGCTTCTGATCCTGCCCGCCCACCTCTCTCACGCGATGCCGTGGTGGTTGAGAACCATACTTGCGCCCTATCTCTGGTTGATGGAGCGAGTCTCCAGGTTGGAGGTGCCCCGGCGACTAGAGGAGTTCATCAAGCACGGGTATCTCCCCCTGCTGCGCAGAGCGTTGCGGTGGCGATATTTCACCATCGCCGCGGGGGTGGCCATCGTGATCCTCACGGCGGGTGTGGTCGCTGGCCGAGTCCCCTTCACGTTCATGCCGAAAGTCGAAGGCGACTTGATCACCGCACAATTGAAACTGCCGGTGGGAACCCCGATCGCGGTGACCGAGCGCGTCACCGAACGTATCAGCGCGGCCGCCCGGTCGGTTCTCGGGGAAGCGGAGCAAGCGATGGCCGAGCCGAAACCAATTTCGCGCGGCCTCTATCAGGACGTCGGCGCCAGCTCGACGCTCGAACCGGGCTTCGATGGCGTATTCGCAACCGAAGGCACGGAACGATCCACCGTGATGATCTACCTCGTGAGCTCCGACGAGCGAGAGCTCACCACGCAGCAGTTCGTCGAGCGCTGGCGCCAAGCGATCGGCGAAATCCCCGGCGCGGAGTCGATGGTGTTTAGGTACGAGTTCGGGATCGAGCCCGGCAGTCCCGTCGACATCCAACTCATTCACGAGGACGTGGCGACCCTGGAGACGGCAGCTCAGCGGCTCGCGTCGGAGATCGCGTCCTATAGCGGTCTCCGCGACATCGACAGCGGCGTCACGAAAGGAAAGGAGCAGCTCGATTTCCGCCTCACCGACGTCGCAGTCGCGCAGGGTCTCACCGAGATAGAGCTGGCTCGCCAGGTTCGTGCATCGTTCTTCGGCTCCGAAGCGCTTCGCCAACAGCGTGGGCGCGACGAGGTCCGAGTCTACGTGCGACTGCCTCGCGAAGAAAGGGAGTCTCTCTACCACGTCGACAACTTGATCATCAGAACACCGTCCGGCGGGGAGCTACCGGTATCGGAGGCCGCAATCGTCTCGCGCGGCCAGGCTTATACCGTCATCAACCGGACCGACGGGCGCCGCAATATCAGCATCACGGCTGACATTGCTGACGAGGACACCAATGCCAACGAGATCAACGCACAGATCCTTCAGCGCGAGCTTCCGCAGCTCCTCGCAGACATCCCCGGTCTGACGTACGACCTCGGCGGCGTGCAAGAGCGACAAAGCGAGACGATGAAAGCCTTGGGACTCGGCTTCCTGCTCGCGTTGATCACGATTTTTTCGATCCTCGCGGTTGTATTCCGAAGCTACTCCCAACCAATCCTAGTGATGTCGGGTATCCCTTTCGGCATGGTCGGCGCGGTTTGGGGCCACGTGGTGATGGGCTTCAACCTCAGCCTGATGAGCATGCTCGGCTTGGTCGCGCTGTCCGGGGTCGTCGTCAACGATTCGCTGATCCTCATCGTGGCGATCAACCGCTACCGCGAAGAAGAAGGCCTGGGCCTGTGGGAGGCCGTCCTCGCGGGCGGCGCGCGCCGCTTCCGCCCCATCCTCCTCACCTCACTGACGACGTTCTTCGGGCTTGCACCGATCATCTTGGAAACCTCGGTTCAGGCGCGCTTCTTGATCCCGATGGCCGTGTCGCTCGGGTTCGGAGTGCTTGCCGGCACCTTCATCATGTTGCTGATCATCCCGTGCGGCTATCTCGTCCTCGAAGACGCCCGCCGAACGACAGGAAACCTCTTCGCTCGGCTGGGCGGCAACCCGACGATTCCACCCCCGGGGCCCCCAACAGGCGAGCTCGACTTTCTCGCGAGCGACAGCGTGCGTCCGCAAGTGTGATCTCCCCCACAATGAGGTGCCGTTGCCATTGACGCCCCTGGCGCCCACCTCGACACTGATCGATGGGGATCGCGACTCCGTTGGGAGCGCGTCGTGTCAATGGTTTGGGGGAACCGATGAAACGCTTTGCTTTCGTTCTTGGGGTGTTCTGGATAGTGACGGTGGGGGCCAGTGCGCAGACGCTGCCCAACGAGTTCTCGGTCGAACAGAACGGCGTGCCGCTCGCGGGGTCGAACGGAGAAGTCGTAGAAGACGTGCCCGAAAAAACCAAGGCGTACGACAAGAAGGTTGGCGGAAGGGTTTGGCTCGAGGCCACCGCGGGCCCCTCTCGCTTCAACGTCACGCAGTTCCGAACGCTCGGCATCATTCCTGAGAATCTCCGGCCGCTGATCCCGAGAGTGGTCGTGCGGGGCCCGGAGTTCGGGGCCGCCCTTCGTTTTCGCACCGGCTCATCGACGATTGGCGTCCGGTTCAAGCGCGCGGACTATGACCCATTCGACCTGACGACGGTCGGATTGGACCTCGGGTTCCTCATCCGCGCCATCCCCTACGTGCACCCATCGATTCGGCTGGGTTTCAACTACTACACCACCAGCGGAGGCCTCGCGATTCCGGGCTTGGACAATCTGCTAACCAACGTCAAGAGTCACGGTGGCGGGGCATCGATCGGCGTCGGCTTTCGCATCCCCCTCGTGAAGTGGCTGTCGATCGCCGCTGACTTCGATTACTCGATCATCGGTCTAGTCTTCCAGGGCAACGAGACCGTGACGGGTACAGGAGCCCGCGTCACTGCTGGCACGGCTGGCACTGCCATCGCCGGCACCTTCGCGCTGACGGTCCACTTGGGCACCTAGCGCGTCGCCACTGCGCGTGGTGTGCTCTGGGCGATGCCTGTGGACCCGAGCACGAAGGACCTGGTCATCAATCCGCAGTTGGTGGTCCCCGCTAGGGATCTGTCGTGGAGTGCGAGCCGCGCGTCCGGCCCTGGGGGCCAGAACGTCAACAAGGTCGCGACCAAAGTGACCCTCCGCTTCGACCTCCGCGGCACCGACTCCCTCACCCGCGCGCAGAAGGCGCGTCTGCGAAAGCTGGCGGGCAGGCGACTCGATGCTCAGGGGGCCCTCACGATAAGCGCACAGGCCGAGCGTGCGCAGAGACAGAATCTCGAACGGGCGCGCGACGGCCTGCGCAAATTGATCAGAAAGGCGCTGGTGGCTCCGAAACGCCGCATCGGGACCAAGCCTTCCCGCGCTTCGAAGCGCAGGCGGCTCGAGGGCAAGCGTCG
>JAUXFZ010000367.1 GCA_030622585.1 Myxococcales bacterium | reverse complement strand
GATAGACGTCTCCCTCGTACCCGGAGGACTCGACGGCGGTGGCATGCACCCATCCGCTGTCGCGCAATGGCGGAGTCGCAGGGATACCCTCCCTGACCGGCGGCAACGTCGGCTGCTGACCGTTGCCGGGAAGGGGCGGACCCAGGTGCATCGCGAGGCTACCGCTTGGGCCATCGCCCATATCGGGTAGCTCGACGAGCACCGGGTTTCCGTCCGCATCGAAGAACGTCATGTTCCACGGGGACTCGGTGACGAGCAATTTCAACGCCCCCGCGTCGATGGTCCACTCCGACCCCGGTCCGCCACCGCTGCCACCAGTTCCGCTATCGCTGCTGCTGCTGCTGCAGCCGCTGACCACGATGCTGAACGCCAAACCAACCAGAACAAAGCTCGAAAAACGCATGATCCGCTCCCAATGACTACCCGGCTCGGTCGCGAGCCTGACCAGCTTCCTGGGGGACTGCAAGGCCAGGCTGGCCGCCATAGACCGAAACGGCCGAATTCCTTATGCTGCTCACCAGCCCGAGGAGGTGTCCCATGACCACTGCAAAGGGGTTCACACTGAGCCTTGAAGTCATCGAGGAAGGCCACATCACCAACGCGACAGCTCGCCTCGCCATCGGCGGCGAGGAGCTCGCCGCGACTGGAGAGGCCCAGCGCAATCCGGATGACCCAGATCGACCCATGATTGGCGATGAGCTTGCGATCGCGCGCGCGTTGCTCGTGTTGGCGCGGCAGCTGGTTCACAAAGTCGACGAAGGTATTGCGGCCTACGAAGGCCATGAGGTTCACGTCAGCATTTAACCAAAGAGCGCCCTAATCCAAGAGCCGCGGCCCGGTTGAATGGGAAGCGGATAGCGAGCGTCCACCTGAGAAGAGAGAACTGTGATGTGCCGGCCGGCTTCGGGTGCGAAGTCATCGCGGGGGATCGGCTCTGCGTTCCCGTCCGATGACCGTGTCGCACTGGACAACGCCGTAGCGGCGCTATGATAGCCTTCCAAACAAGGAAGGCGTCATGGCAACGACATTGATCACAGGCGCGAACAGGGGCATCGGTCTCGAGCTGAGTCGGCAACTCAGCGAACGAGGCGACGAGGTGATCGCCCTTTGCCGCCAGCCGAGCCCGGAGCTGGAAGCACTGAGCGTACGGCTCTTCGATGGGGTCGACGTGACCGACCGGACGGCACTCGAAGGAGTGTTCCGGGACCTCGGCGACACCAAGATCGACATCCTGATCAACAACGCCGGCATCCTAGACACCGACACGTTCGATAGCCTCGATTTCGACCAGATGCGCAGGCAGTTCGAAGTCAACGCGCTAGGACCGCTCCTCGTCACCTCGATCCTGCAGAGCCGCCTCGGGCAAGGCTCCAAGATCATCATCATGACGAGCCGGATGGGCTCCATCGATGACAACGGATCGGGCAGCTACTACGGGTACCGCATGTCGAAAGCGGCGTTGAACATGGCCGGGGTGAATCTCGCGCACGACTTCCGCGGCAAGGGTATCGCGGTCGCGATCCTGCACCCGGGCATGGTCGCCACCGAGATGACCGGCCGAAACGGCATCCCGGTGTCGGAGTCAGCCGAAGGCCTGATCGCGCGCATCGACGAGCTTCAGCTCGGGGACTCGGGCGGATTCTGGCACGCGAATGGCGAACGGCTGCCCTGGTAGCCCTTCACTAGATCCGTCAAACTGCTCGGGTTGTGCGTGCCGACTGGGAGAATCTACCGACCGAGGAACTCCTCGACGTCCGCTTGTGCGAGCTCGACCTCACGGTGCAAGGCACGTGGCTGGAGGACTGCGTCGCGAGGCTCCGCGAGGAGCTCGATACGTCCGGCCTTCGGCGCTTCCGTGTGCGCTCGTGGCTGAGTGACGAGTGGTGCTCTCCCGACGGAATCCCTGGCATAGGCATCCCTTTCTACCTGGCACATCCGCGGCTCATTCGGCTCGAACGACAGATGATGTTCGAGGTCGAGGGCGGCACTCGGATGGAGTGCATGCGATTGCTGCGCCACGAAGCCGGCCACGCCCTGCAGCACGCCTACAACCTGCAGCGGCGCAAGCTCTGGCAGCGCGCGTTTGGACGAGCGTCCGAGCCGTACCCCGATTTCTACCGGCCGAATCCATCGAGCAAGGGGTTCGTAGAACACTTGGATGGTTGGTACGCGCAGGCCCACCCGGTCGAGGATTTCGCCGAGACGTTCGCCGTGTGGCTCGCGCCTCGCTCGAACTGGCAACGGCAGTATGAAAAGTCGTCCGCCCTGGGCAAGCTCGAGTACATCAGCGAGCTCGTCACCGACCTCTCTGGCAAGAAGCCGCAAGTGACCTCGCGTGCGCGCCCCTACTCGCTACCGCGACTCCGGCACACGTTGCGACGCCACTACGAACGGCGTCAAGACCACTACAGTCCGGGCTTCACCGACGAGTACGATCGAGATCTGCTCAAGATCTTCAGCGACTCGGCGCGCTACCGGAACAACGAGACCGCCGCTTCGTTTCTGCGCCGTAATCGCCGGCAAATTCGGGAGCAAATCTCCCTTTTCACGGGAGAATATCAGTTCACCGTCGACCAGGTGCTTCGTGATATCATGGGCCGGTGCCGTGAGCTCAGGCTGCGGCTCATCAAGGGGGAGCGTCAGACGAAGCTCGACTTCGCGATCATGTTGACGGTGCACACAGTGCACCTGCTGCACCGACGGGATACATGGCATCCACTCTAAAGCGACGGCGAATCATCGTTCTCGTGCACAAGAGCCTCATCCCCCCCGACGACATCAGCAAGCTTTCCCGTGCAGAGATCGCCCCGTTCAAAACGGAGTTCGACGTGCGTGGAGGGCTACACAAGCTCGGTCATGAGGTATTGATGGTCGGTCTGAGCGACGAGCTCGCGCCGCTCCGAACCGCGATCGAGGAGTTCAAACCGCACGTCGTATTCAACCTCCTCGAAGAGTTCGACGGGCAGGCGATCTTCGATGCACACGTCGTCGGATACCTGGAGCTGCAGCGCGCCCCGTACACCGGGTGCAATCCGCGTGGCCTTCTTCTCGCCCGCGACAAGGCGCTTTCAAAGAAAGTCCTCGCGTACCACCGAATTCAAGTACCGCGATTCCGCGTCTTCCCGCGCTACCGGAAGATCAAACGCCCACGGCAGCTCGAGTTCCCCCTCATCGTGAAGTCCCTCATCGAGGAAGGCAGCTACGGAATCGCGCAGGCGTCGTTGGTGAACAACGACAAGGCGCTCGAGGAAAGGGTTGCGTTCATTCACGACAAGATCCTGACCGATGCGGTCGTCGAACAGTACATCCCTGGGCGTGAGCTCTACGTTTCAGTCCTGGGCAACCACCGGCTCCAAGTGCTTCCGACCTGGGAGATTTTTCTCGACAACCTCCCGGAAGACGCCGCCAAAATCGCTACCCGCAAAGTGAAGTGGGACCTCGAGTACCAGGCGAAGCACGGCGTCCGCATTGGCCGCGCCAAAGGGCTGTCCGAGGAGATGGAGCGGCGAATCGCCAGGCTATCGCGCCGAATCTGCAGGCGCCTCGGCACTGACGGCTGCGTGCGAATCGACTTCCGCTTGCACGAGTCAGGCGATCTTTACTTCCTGGAAGCCAACCCCAACCCCGACATCGGTCAAGACGAAGAGTTCGCGAGCGCGGCAAAAGCGGCTGGTCTCAAGTACCCCGCCTTGCTGCAGAAGATCGTCAACCTCGGCATCCGCCGCGCCGAGCGCGGCTAACCAGGGCGCGGCTCAGAAACCAAAGGTTTGCTGGACGTACGCGCGGAAGCATTCAATCTCGTCGTTGCTCCAAACGGGCTCGGTCGACTGCGGCGGTGGCATGCGCGAACCAATCCCCGGGTTGCTGGTGAGCTTGCGCAGTATGTAGCTGCAGTTCGCGTCCTCGG
>JAUXFZ010000106.1 GCA_030622585.1 Myxococcales bacterium | reverse complement strand
GATTGCGTCGAACCCGCCCGATCCCATGAAGCCAGCGCCCCGGCCGATGACCTCTACGCGCTCGCGGATCTGCGGCTTGGTCATTTCGGCGATTCGCGAGAGGCCGTAGGCGAGGCCCAAGGTGTTGGTCCCCTTTGAGGGACCGAGCGGCCGTTTACCCCTGAACTCGAGATTTTTGGTGAAGGCCCCGCAGTGGCCGAGCTGTCCGGCTACTTTGGCGCCCGTGGCCTGCACGGTGCGAATGAACTGCTCGAGCTCGGGACGAATCCCCTCGTGCATGTACATCATGTGCTCGTGGAGGCGGCCGTCGGCCTCCGCCGCGCAGTACGCGACGGTGGTCATGCCGATGCCGCCTTGGCCGATGCGCTCGTGGAAGCTGATCAAGGCATCGCTCGGCACTCCCTCGGGAGACTTTCCTTCGAACGTTGCGGCTTTGATGAGGCGGTTGCGAAGGGTGAGGCTGTTGATCGTCCCTTCAGAGAAACACTTGTCGAGCGGGTCGGTCATGAGTGGCTGCTCTCATACCACTGACGACGTGGCGCACAACTCGTGTGCGCCTAGACCAAGATCTCGCTGACCGGCAGAGATGTCTGAAGTGAGTTCTCACCCCACGCGTCGATGGGTAAGCCCATGGCCTGCTGTACGGTCAGCCCGACGCGGGTGACGGGATCGGTGTTGCCCCTGATGTGCATTCCCGGCGCGATGCGTCCGCCAGCGCTGCCGGCGATCATCGTGGGCAGGCCTCTCACGTCATCAGGCTTTGCGTACGACAGGTCGGAGTTCGCAAACACCAAGCAGTTGTCGAGCATCGTGCCGTCGCCCTCGGGGACCGAGGCCAGCCGTTCGACGAAGTCGGCCCAGGCCTCCATGGAGGCGAGGACAAACTGAGTGGCCTGCGGCTGATAGCCGAGCTCCGCGTCGATCGACTCATCGTGCGTCAGCTGATGGTGTGTGGTGTTCAACCCGGGGACGGTGAGCTCCGAAATCCCAGACGAGAAGATCATGTTGAAGACCCGGGTTTGATCACAGGCAAGCGCGAACACGAGGAGATCCGCGAGCGCCCGGTGCCGCTGGTTGACCGAGTCGAGATCGTTTTGAAAGACTTCGCCCTCCAAGATATCGGGGCCGGGGTCGTCTGCACGACGGCAGGACGGCAGATCGGGCGGGCCCGACAACAGGACGTCGAGCATTTGTTCGAGCTGCCGTACCGAGGTGAAGTACTGGTCGAGGCGCTGTTTGTCGTGGGTGCCCACGCGGCTCATCAGCTTGTCTCGATCGTCCTTGACGGCGGACAGCACGCTCTGTCGAAGTGTCCACCTGGGGTTGGGCACGAACTCGCCCGCCGCCGGGTCGGCAAAATCGGGACCGAAGATACGCGCGTACACCTCCATCGGCGAGATCTCGCTCGCGTTGCGTATGGTCGCGGATTCGCGGCTGTACGTGTGGTTGCGATTTCCGGTTGCGGACATCTGCAGCGAACGGAAGCGTGTGGCACCGCCGATCTCGCGCGCGATCAGGACGTCGATCGACGCTGCGCCGAAGACCCCATCGGCGGGGGCGAAGAGCCCGGTCAGATTAGAGGCGGGACCGCTGCCGTGCGGGAAGTTGGGGTTGCCATCGAGCTTGACATCGAAGCCGCTAAAGACGCTGACGTGGTCTCGCACCTTACCGCCGCTGCTCAGGGTCCGGTCGAGTGCCTGGAGCTCTACCGAAAGCTCGTACCCGAGGCCTTCGGTCGGCGGCGCCCAGCGGGCCGGGTTCATTCCGCAGCCCCAGAACCAGGTGCCAAAACGCACGGGGATAGCGCCGCCCTGTGCGAGCGCGGTGCCGTTCTCGTTCAAAAAGCAATCGAGCAATGGAAGGCCCATGCCCACCGCACCGCCCGCGACCGCGCCGCGAAGGATCGTCCGCCTGTTGATTCGCTTGCTCACTGCACCGCCTCCTCGGCTTCGCGTTGACCGGAAGCGGTGAGAAAGCCATCGCTCAGCACGAGGGCGTCGATCAACGAGCCCCAGCGGTACCCGGAGTCGGCGAAGCGTTCATCGAGGAAGGTGAGTAGGACTTGCTCGCCGGGGACGGGATTGCGCCCGACCGCGTAGCGGTAGAGATTTCTGGTCATGCAAGGTCCGAGTGATTCGTGGTCGCGGAGCGCCTGCCCCATGCCAATGGCGTCGTTGTAGCTTTGTCCGTCGAGGTTGCCGGAAGCGTCGATGTCGGCGCCGTTCTCTTGGGTTCGGTAGGCTCCGATCGCGTCGAAGTTCTCGAAGGCGAGGCCGATCGGGTCCATGAGCGTGTGGCAGCCAGCGCAAGCATCGTTGGTGACGTGCTCACCGAGGCGTTCGCGCGCGGTTCGAAGCTCGCCGCTCGTGTCTGCGACGATCGAGAAATCCACGTTGGCCGGAGGGTCGGGAATGTCCTGGCAAAGCAAGACCTCGCGCACGAACTTGCCGCGCAGTGTGGCCGAGCTTCGTCCCGGATGTGCGGTGATCGACATCAGGCTCACGTGGGAGAGCAGTCCGGCCCTCGGGCCGTCTTCGGCGAACTCGTAGGGGCCCCACGCTCCGCCGCCAAACGGCACCGCGTACACGGAGCCAAGGGAGGGCGTCAGGAACGTGCTCCGCGTCGTGTACAGCTCCCGTAGGTCGAGCTCTTGGGTGACGAGGTGGTCGACGATGGTCCGCAGGGTCTGCTCTTTGGCATCGCCCGCTAGCGTCAGTGTGAATGCGGGGAACTGCGTCGGGCTCTTGCGCACGAGTCCTTCGTCAATGCGGCGAAAGGTCAGTAAATCGCTGAAGAACGCGCGAATGCCCGCCTCGGCCTTGGGTGAATCGAGCAGGCGCGCTGCCTGAGCGGCGAGGGTGTCAGTGTTGAGCAGGTCGCCGCTTTCGGCGGCATCCAAGAGCTCGTCGTCGGGGGTGCTGTTCCAAACGAGGTAGCTGAGGCGCGTCGCGACGGATGTGCTCGTCAATCGATTGCGCGACCCATCTGCGGGGTCGGCCTCGATCTCTTCCACACGGAACAGGAAGTTGGGTGACACGAGCAGGCTCGCGAGAGCCAGCTCCAAGCCGGCGTAGAAATCGCCCAGCTCGGTGGCTGAGCTTGCTGCGATAGCCACCCGCATCGCGATCTCGTCTTCGGTTAGCGCGCGGCGGAAGAGACGGCGTCCCGTGGTGGCGATGAACTCTGTAGCGCAGCCGTCGTCGGATCCACTTGGTGACGCGGGCTCGCATGAAACGTTGGCGCCTCGCAGCTCGGCGCTCAGCGCTTGTTGGGCGATGGCTATCGCCGCGGCTTCATATTTCTCGAAACCGGACGGGGTTACGCTGACGAACGACGCGCCGACACCGAGCAAGCCCTCGATGCGCGCGTCCGGTTCGATCCGGCTCGGAACGACGATGCGCTCGCCGAGTACGTCGTGAACGCTTTGGGCGTACTGTTGGGAGGTCAGGCGGCGCAGCGCCACAGGCCCGCCCTCCGTGACGGGCGCGCCCCCGGAGCTGTCGCTCCCCCCGCAAGCCCCCGCAGCCACGACAACCACGGCGAGCAAAGCGGCGATGCTGCTTCCTGGTTTGTAGTGCTTCATGGTGTTTGACCGGTTCGTCACTCCGTCAGAAAGGCGGGGACCGCTTCGAGGCGGAAGATGGTTGTGAAGGCGGTGCATTCGTCGGACGCTTCGTCGTAGCCGGCGTCCGCCGCCTCCATCGCTGCCAGGAACTCGGTGTGGTTGAAGCCGGCGGCTTCGCCATTTTCCGAGGTGGGCGTGCCGATGATTTCGTCGATTTGGGCGACCGACCAGTGGCCCGCGAGGACTCCGCTGGCCGTAGCATCACCCAGGTCGAGGCGAATCCAGCTGTCGGTCAGCAGCATGTCCGCGTCGACGATCTGGATGAAGAACTTGAGACTCACGTCGAATGGGCCCGCCTCGAGCACGCCGTCCTTGATTGCGCCGCTCGCTATCGTGCTGTGATACAGCGGGTCAGGGTGCCGCGCGAGGGTTCCGTTCGGCAAGACTTCGCCGTCCGTTCCGACGAGGGGTGAATCTTGGGTGGAGAAAATCTGCACGGTGACGGCGTCGTCGTTGAGCATGTCGTCCACGCCGCCCAACTCCATCACGATGGACATTTCGCCGTTCTTGACCGCGCTCCTGATCACGCTGTCGATGAGCTGGTCCTTTTGCAACGGCTCGTACTGGCGAAGGAACGACCAGAGGCCGTAGTCGATTCCTGGTGTGCCGTCGGGGGCCACGAAGTCGTCATGCGCGCATGGGGGGGTGTCAGCTGATGAAACCGTCGAATCGAGGTCGAATCCGCGGACGCCCTCCATACCGAAGTCGGCGGGATCCGCCTCCGGGTGGAGAAAGCCGAAATCTGAAATGACGTAGCCCATGGCATCGGGCGCCGCGCCGGTTCCTCCGGCCCCTGAGGCTCCCCCGCTTCCGGCTGTTCCTCCGGTCGCCCCGGCCCCCTCGCTCGTGCTTCCACACGCGGCGGCGGCAAAGCCCAGCGCTACGGCCAGTACCCACTTAAAGCTATCGTTCTTCATGCGTTACCTCGTAATAAGCAGAGGAAGGCGCGCGCGAACCTCGCGGTCGTGGGCACACCTCCAGACAGGGCGGACTGTACGCCAATCACAGTATCGCGACAACGCATCGAGTTGGGCCGAACTCGGTTTGGCCAGCATTTTGAGCGGCAAACCCGTCGCCCACTTGCCTACATCTCGGTCGCTTGGCCCAGACTCGGGGCTGTTCGCGGCCCAGAATCCGTGGTACCAGCCAGCGCCGGGCAGGAGGAGTGGTGATGCGAGGAATTCAGCTTGGGGTTCTCTTGGTGGCTGTGATGGCCGTTGCGGCGTGCGGTTCTACCACCAGCGGTACGGGCGGTACGGGCGGTACCGGCGGATCGGCCGGAAGCGGTGGGTCGGCTGGAAGTGGCGGCTCGGCTGGAAGCGGTGGCTCGGCCGGAAGCGGCGGGAACGGGTTCGAACCTCCGGTCGATCAATGCGTCAACGACACAGACCAAGGGATCTTCGACGACCTCGGCGCCGGCGCGATCGGCGATATCGCGGCGGACTGTCCGTTGTCATCGTGCGGAGGACAGATCGGAGCGATCCTCGGGGGCGACACCTCGGAAGGTGCGGTCAGCGCGCTCTCCGACTGCGTTGCCGAGTGCGTCTCCGACGAGACCGGTCTCTCGACCGAATGCGCGAGCTGCTACGGCCTGATCACCGCGTGCGCGGTCGGTACGTGTCTCGAGCCCTGCTTGCCGCCCAACTCCGACTCCCCAGAGTGCGCTCAGTGCTCGCTCGACAACTGCAGTTTCTTCGACGCGTGCTTGGGCATCTAGGCTCCGGGGGGAGAACTCTGGGCAGTCGACTGCGCGAAGTACGTCTGCCACGGTTCGTGCTTCCTCGGGAGTGACTGACTCATGAAGAGCTTCGAAAACAAAGTGGCCGCAATTACGGGCGCGGGCTCCGGCATTGGTCGAGAGCTGGCGATCGAGCTGGGGCGCCGAAAGTGTCACCTGGCTCTGTCCGACGTGAATGAAGACGGCTTGCAAGAAACCGTTGAGCAGGTGCAATCCTCGCGTGTTCGCGTCACATCGCAAAAGGTCGATGTCGCGGACCGGGAGGCCGTCTATGCCTGGGCAGACCAGGTGGTGGAAGATCACGGCAAGGCCAGCTTGATTTTCAACAACGCGGGCGTGGCACTCGCCAGCACGGTCGAAGGCATGAGCTACGGAGACTTCGAGTGGTTGATGGACGTCAATTTCTGGGGCGTGGTCTACGGCACGAAGGCCTTCCTCCCCCACCTCAAGACGTCGGGCGAGGGGCATATCGTCAACATATCGAGCATCTTCGGCCTTGCCGGCATCCCGAGCCAGAGTGCCTACAACGCTGCGAAATTCGCTGTCCGTGGCTTCACCGAATCGCTGCGCCAGGAACTCGACATGATGAGCTGCGGCGTGAGCGCGACGAGCGTTCACCCTGGCGGCATCAAGACCGCGATTGCCCGATCGGGCCGCATCGACAGCAGCATCCGTGACCTCGGAATCGATGACGTAGACACAGGGGCGAAGTTCGAGAGGGCCTTCATCACCGGCGCCGACAAAGCGGCCCGCGTCATCCTCGACGGAGTCCGGCGCGACGACCGGAGGATCCTGATTGGACCGGATGCCCGGGTGTTCGATTGGCTCGTGCGGCTTTTCCCATCCAGCTACCAGCGCCTTGCCGTAGGGTACTCGAGGTTTGCCGCGAGATAAGGCGTCGAGCTTCCGTAGGCACAAACGGGCCCTTCGTAGCGCGCTGACCCTCGATTAACCCCGGGAAAGATTTCCGGCCCTGCGGAGGCGGCGGGCGGAGCCCCGGGTATCAAAATTGCTGCGGCCGTGCGGCCGCGCGGCCGGTACTTTTGCCTAGGGATTCTACCCAATTTTGGTTCTGAAGTCGTCCCTGGGAAGGCTTCGCTGAATCGTCCCTGGGAACGTTTCGTCTAGGGAACGTTTCGTCTACCGGAACCGAGTGGGCACCGCAGGGTGAAAGCGGGTGAGAGGCATGCGGGGGAGGAGCTAGGTTAGCGCCGGTGCCAGCGGGGGTGTTTGTATGGGGTGAATGCCGCTCCGAGAACGATCGCCTGGCGGATCGCTTCCGGATCTCTCAGTGACGCGACCAAGGCTTCGCCGATTGTGCGGGCCTGGCGTCGCCGAGAAGGCGCCGCCTCTTGTTCCCGTTCGGCCCCGACCCCGACGATCGACCGCCTGGCGGCTGCCAAGATCTGATCATGGAGCGTTGGTTGCGCCGCCGCGGCCAATACCGCGCCGGCCATGACCCAGCGCACGTCCGCGTCGACCGTTTCGCCCCTCGCGAGACGGTCCCTGAGGCGTTCGACCTCCGCGTGTTCGGCGTGCAGGTACGCGAACCCGGGGATGTCTCGGAGGTGGAAGCCATCGAGCTCGGGCCAGCGGCTCTGCATGAGAAGGTCGATGACCGAGTCCGCGATCGAATGGAGTGCTTCGTCCGAGAGCCCTACCCATTGTCCGCCGAGAGGCAGGTAGTAGAGACGCACATCCGCGTGGTCGGCTTCCCATTGCTCCCACAAGGCGTCGGCTTCTTGGTGCCGGCCGAGGTGGTGCAGGACTCGGGTCGCCATGTAGAGCCGCAGCCGGGCTGGCGGATGCTCGTCGATCAGGGCGTTGTCCTGGAGGATCGCAGCGGTTCGCTGAGGCGAGCTCGGGTTGCGGAATGCGCGGCGCATCGTTTCCACATATGCGGGCCCCAAGCTCAACGTACCCATCACGTCCGCGAAGATCTCGGTGAGCCAGGCGCCGAAAAGTTGCCGGAGCCAAGCGCCGTCGAGCTCGCCCGAGGACAGGGGCAACTCGACTTGGTGGGGGAGACGAAGCCGGGCGTGCAGCTCGCGATCGAGAGGTTCGAGGCTGAAGTAGAAGTCGTGGGCGACCTCGTGCGCGATTGCCGGCCAGCGCCAAAGGCTGTGCTCGAAGCCTGCGGGCAAGCGGAGCGGGGCCACGCGTGTCGAGGCAAAGCGCGGCACGATCGACAGGTCCCAGTCACCGGTCACCACAACCGGCTGGCTCGTTCTCAGGTCGAGCCCCCGTGCCCGTGCGAACTCGATGAGGGGCGCGTAGCAGGCG
>JAUXFZ010000481.1 GCA_030622585.1 Myxococcales bacterium | reverse complement strand
GAGTCGACGAGGGCCGGGTGCTGTTTTGCGGACGCGACATCGCGCGGCTGACCGACAAGTCGATCCCGTTCCTTCGGCGCAACCTTGGCATCGTGTTTCAGGACTTCCGCATCATCGATCACTGGACGGTCTTCGAGAACGTCGCCGTCGCACTCGAGATCGTGTCGATGCCGCAGCGGCTCATCCGCTCGCGCGTAGCCGAGGCACTCGAACGAGTCGGCTTGGCCGGCCGCGGCCCGGAGCAGACCAGCAATCTTTCGGGCGGCGAGCAGCAACGTGTCGCGGTCGCCAGGGCAATCGTTCCGGAGCCTGCGCTGATTCTGGCGGACGAGCCGACCGGCAACCTCGACCCGCATCTCGCGATCGACATCCTCACGCTCTTTGAAGAGATCAATGCGACAGGGACGACCGTGTTGTTTGCAACGCATGATCATTCCCTCATCTCCAAGCGGGACCACCGCTTGATCTCGATCGATGACGGCCGGGTATCGGAGGCTCAGCAGGGTCTCAGACACTGGCAGGGCAGTAGCGGCATTCACACGCTGGTGGGGTAAGACAATGGACGTGAAGAGCGCAATCACGCGAGCAAGGCGGGGTCTTCGCGAAGAGCGACGCCTGTACATCGTGGCGGTCACGAGCCTGGCGGTCGCGTTCATATGCTTGGGGGCGACGCTGCTCGGTGTCACCAATCTCGACGCGGCAGCGACACGCTGGGGACAGAGCGGGCGCATCACCCTCTTCTTGAAGGATGACGCCGACCCGCAGGACATCGCGCAGCTACGCGTCGTGCTCGAGGGCTTGGACGACGTGAATGAAGTAACGCACGTGACGCCGACGCAGGCCCGCGAGTCGTTTCTGGAAGAGGCGGACGTCGGATCCGATTTGAGCGCGCTTCCCTCTGATGTTTTTCCCGCTTCGCTCGAGGTGGCGCTGGTTCAGGGCGTGACGCGCGAACGAAGTGAATCGATCGCCGCGAGGCTCACACAGTTCCGCGCGGTGAGCGATGTCGAAAGCTACGGCACTTGGTTTCAGAAGCTCGACAATCTCTTGTGGGGCGCACGAATGCTGGC
This sequence comes from Myxococcales bacterium, assembly GCA_030622585.1. Classification (GTDB taxonomy): domain Bacteria; phylum Myxococcota_A; class Polyangia; order Polyangiales; family Houyiibacteriaceae; genus SG8-38. The sequence goes on along the minus strand of JAUXFZ010000481.1, from coordinate 1,956 downwards.
CGCCGGACTTGCCGTGTTGGTTATGTTCTGTGTGGTGGCCGTCATCGGCAACACGATTCGATTGGCGGTCGCGAGACGACGCCAAGAGATCGAGGTGATGAAGCTCTGCGGCGCCACGAACGGGTTCGTGCGCGGGCCGTTCGTCCTCGAAGGCATGTTTCAAGGGTTTGCCTCATCCCTTCTCGCGGTGCTCGCACTGCTGGTGGGGTATCTCGCCCTTCACGAGTCGGTGGATGCGACCCTCGCCGCGCTAACCGGGAGCCGGGTGGTTTTCCTCGGCGCGTGGACGCTGGTGGCGATGCTGGTGGGCGGCGCAGTGATTGGAGCGATTGGTAGCGCTGTGTCGGTGCGACGCTATCTCGCGGTGTGACATGAAAAGCAAAAGTAGATTCTCGGTTTGGATCGCGGTCGGGCTCCTCTCGGCAACCGGGTTGGCCGCGGCGGAGCAGGATCCCGGAGCCAACGGGTTGGCCGACGTCGATGCTGTCGAAGGCGATATCGCCGAGAACCTGGCCCGCGTGGAGCACGCGCAGACACGGCAGGCACAGATCGACACCGAGATTTCCGGCCTCGCCGACAAGCGCGAAGAGGCCGAGGAGAGATTGCACGAGCGTGCGCGGGCCCTGTATCGCATTCGGCGCGCCGGGATGCTTCCCATCGCCGGAGGTTTTGACGCGTTGATGGGCCACCTGGCGCGGGTGCAGCGGCTGTCTCGCATGGTCAAGGGCGACCTCGACACGATGGATTTTCTAGGTGAGCGGGGCGCGGCCCTCCGAGCTGAAAGAAATCAGTTGAGCGACGCATTGCAAGGGGCTCAGATCGCCCTGCGTACACTCGAGGCCAAGAAGGAAGAGATCGAGCACAGCCGTCGCAGCGCTTCTCTCTTCGAGGACACGCTGCGCGGTGTGCGGGAAGAGGTGCCGAGCCAGAGCGTGAGCTATGGCAGCATCCGGGTGTCCGGCGACATGGATGACCTCGGTGAGGGGTTTGCGCGGATGCGAGGCCAGTTGGCGTTGCCCGTGCAGGGGTCCATGCGAATCGGCGAAAGCTCGCGCGAAGGCGCTGCCGGCCTTGAGTTCTACGGGCGCCCAGGCGGCCCGGTCCGTGCAGCAGCGGATGGACGAGTGGCCTTCGCGCGCACCTATGGCGACTACGGCTTGATGGTCATTCTCGTCCACGGCGCCAGCTTCTACACCGTCTACGCCGGCTTGGGCGCCAGCGACGTGCAGGTAGGCGATTGGGTAGGCATGAGCACCCGAGTGGGCACCCTCGATACCGGTGGCCCCGACGCGCTCCTGTTCTTCGAAGTCCGCAGGGGCACCCGTCCGCTAGACGCCAGAAGCTGGCTAGGCCTCTAAGGGGCTTGAGAGTCGGAGACGAGATGAGCTATCGGGACTTCATCAATGACTTTACGGTGACCCCCGTGGGGCGCTGGCTGGCCAAGACGTTCGCTGCAAGAGTGGATCCGTTCCTGTACAAGGTGAGCGGAGGACGCTTTACCAGCACGGGGCCGTTGACCATCCCGCAGCTCACGCTGACGACGATCGGTCGCAAGTCAGGCAAGGAGAGAACCGTTCAGCTCGGGTACACGGAGGACGGCGCGGACGTGCTGATCGTAGCGAGCAACTTCGGAGGCACGAGTCATCCCGCGTGGTCGTACAACCTGGATGCGAACCCATCGGCGAAGATGCGGTTCGGCGCCGACAGTAAGGAAGTTGTCGCGACGCGCTTGACCGACTCGGAGAAGGCCATTCTATGGCCGAAGATCGCGGATACGATCCCGCAAATGAAAACGTACGTGGTCAGGACGGAGCGGAATATCAAGGTCTATCGGCTGACTGAGCCTCGCCCATGACCACGAGGAAGATCACCGTTTTGCTTTGTGCCCCATTGCTTGCGCCCACCTTGGCGTCGGCGTCGGCGTCGAGTGCCGGGAGCAACTACAAGATCAAAGGT
>JAUXFZ010000405.1 GCA_030622585.1 Myxococcales bacterium | reverse complement strand
CCCACGACCTGGTCCATGAAGAGCATCACGGCACCCGCAATCAGCGGGCCGACTGACGCCATGAAGAGAATGCTCGCGATGACGATCATCCACAGCACCATGGGAATGTCGTGCATCTTCATACCAGGCGCGCGCGCGTTCATCAGAGTGGTGATGAAATTGATGCCGCCGAGCAGGAAGGCCACGAACTCGAGCGCGACCGCGACGATCCAAAGCGTCGACCCGAGCGGCGTGAGGCTGTACTCCGCGCTCGAGGACAGAGGCGGATACGCGGTCCACGCGCCGCCGAAGCCACCGCCGGGGACGAAGAACGATACGATGAGAATGATCGCGCTGAGCAGGAAGATTTGATACGAGAGCCGATTGATGCGCGGGAACACCATGTCGTCCGCGCCGATCATCAGCGGGATCAGGAAGTTGCCGAACGCCGCGATCAGCACCGGCATCGCGACCCAGAAGATCATGATCGTGCCGTGATTGGTGACCAATGCGTTGTATTCACCCGCCGAGACGAGGCCATAGCCCGGGACGGTCTCGCCCGGGAACGCCAGCTGCATCCGGAAGGCGTACGACATGAAACCACCGATCAGCGCCATCGCCATGCCAGTCAACATGTACTGCAGCGCGATCATCTTGTGGTCGGTGGAGAAGATGTACTTGCTCCAGAAGCTCTGTTCATGGTGCGCGTCGTGCGGGTGCGCGCCGTGGGTCTCTACTGTGCCTGCTTCAGCCATGACTATTCCATTCAGCGGGAAGCAAGCTTGCCCGTGCTGCCTTGCGACATCCAAGTCGCATGTTCTTCAGGGGTTTCGACGAAGATGCGCGCGCCCATGATGCCGTGCCCAATCCCGCACATCTCGGCGCACTGAATGTCGTACTCACCAGCCCGCGTAGGCTTGAACCAGCCCTTCATGACACGACCAGGAATCGCGTCCTGCTTGAGGCGGAACACTGGAACCGAGAAGTCGTGCAGGACGTCCTTGGAAAGGAGCTCGTAGTGGTAGGTCGTGCCCTCTTGGACGTGGAGCTCATTGAACGTGATGATGTCGTCGTCCGTATCGAGCTCGTTGTCGGGGCCGGGGTGAACGAAGTTCCACGCCCACTGCTGCGAGATGATACGGACCGTGCTGTCCGCCTCGGGCAGACGCTGTTTGATGTTGTACCAAACCATGATCGCCATGAAGACGATGACCAGGTCGCAAACGAGGATGGCCGCGTGAGGATAGGTGATCCACCGCTTGAGATCCTTCTCCTCGCCCGTGACGTATTGCGCTCGCCTGCCGTCCGACTCTCGGAAGCGGAATATCAAGAAGAAAAACGCGGCGTAGGTCAGGATCGCCCAGAACCCGACCAAGACCGCCACCAACGCGATCAGCGAGTCGATATCGCTGGCGTACGACGAACCCGCGGGCACCGCAGAGCCGATGAGATACTCACCGAGCGGATCGAAGATCCCTTTGATGAAGTCGTAAATTCCTTGAAGCATTCGACCCTCTACATGCTCAGTTCAGAATGAAAGCGAAGACGACACCAACGAAGACGACGATGCCGATCATCGTCTGCTTCCACCAAAAAAACGCATCTTCGTCGGGAGTCCGTGTTTTACCAGCCATCTCTCAAACCCTCGCTGCCTATTCCGATAACGTGCCAATGTACGCGATGACGTCCTTCATCGCTTGTTCGGTGGGCAACGTCATCGAGAACGGTCGCATCTTGGCGCCGGTGACGTCGTCCGCGTGTGTGCCTCGCACACCTTCCTTGAAGTTCTGGAGCTGGGTGAGGAGGTACCAGTCGCTCGCGCCGGCCAATGGCGGGCCAAATTCGTCGATGTTCCCCTGGGCATCCGCTCCGTGGCACTGCACACATGTGGCGAAGTAGATCTTGCCGGTTGCGGGATTGCCGCCTTCGAGTGTCGGCTCCGGGCGCGTTTGCGGCAAGCTCGCAACGTAGGCCGCGACGATGTCCACCTTCTCGTCCGTGTTGAGCGCCATCGCCATCGGCAGCATCCGCTTGCCGGCCGCGTCGTCGATGTGCCACCCGCGCTGACTCTTCTTGAACTTGCGGAGCTGCGCCTTGACGTACCAAAGCTCGAGACCTCCGATCGCCGGCGCTCCAAGGTCCGGATTGCCCTCGGCGCTCTCGCCGTGGCACGGCACGCAGCTCTCGTAGAGCTCTTCGCTGTACTTCAGGCTGGCCTTATCCGGGCTCGGGCTTTGGCAAGCGCTCAGAACACACGACAGCGCCAATACGAGGCCCATCACCGTGCTAGTGCGTAGGTGGGTCATCAGCCGCCCTCCCCGAGCGTCTTGAGGTAGGCGACGAGCGCGTCCACTTCCTGTTCGGGGAAGTTGTAAGGAGGCATGGTCTTGCCGTAGCCCTGAACGAGCTCGCCCCACGAGTCTGTGATCGAGCGCGCCAGGTACTCTTCGTCCGCGGTCACCGTCTCACCACTGACCAACAGCCGGTCGGTGCCGAAGACGCCCTTCCAGTTCGGACAGGGTTGCTGCTTTTCGCCATCGACCGAGTGACAGGCCATGCACCCCCTGCTGTTGCTGAGCTTCTGCCCCCAACATGCCATGGGGTCACCAGCACCGGTGCATTCGGGCGGCATCGTGACTTCGCCGGGCGCGATGGCAACCGCGCCCTTGTACGACCAACCGCTCAGCGCGGACTCATCTTCCGAAGGTTCCGGGGAAAGCGCGGGAAAATCCGCTCGCGGCTTCGCCGTGTACTCAGCCATCGCCTGCCCGATGGGCATGGTGCCGCCCTCGAGCGCGGCAAGCTGGCTGCGTTCGACGATGTCGTGCTCATCATCCGGCGACGGCGCCCGAGCGGAGTCCACCTGGCCACAGCCCGCCCCGAAGGTCATCAGGACCGAAAGGGCCATGGAGGCGCGGAGAGGTGCAAGTCGTGTTTTGTGCTTCGTACTCATCCGTGCACGCTCAGTATATTTGGTGGAGGTTAAGGCTCCGCTGAAGCCGTGGATCGCCAACCGGCAACAACGGGACCCGCCCGAGCTGCCAAAAGACATACGCAAAGAAGACGCCGCCTACGAAGAGCAGGGCACCAATGTCTGCGAGCTGAATCTGGAACCCTCCGGCCTGCGGCATGATGAACCAGTAGATGTCGACGACGTGCATGACAATCACCCACACACACATCACCCGTAGCCACCGAAGATTTCGTTTTTGCACACGCGAGATCAGGAGGAAGAACGGCGCGAGGAAGTGGCCGGCGATCAGCACGTAGGAGACGACCATCCAGCCGCCCTCCCAGCGCTTGTGAAACCAAGTGGCTTCCTCTGGAATGCCCGCGTACCAAATGAGCATCCACTGCGAGAACTGGACGTACGTCCAGAAGCAAATGAAGCCAAACATGAGCCTGCTGAGGTCGTGGAAGTGCTCGGTGTTGATGGCGTCCCCGACCAGACCGCGATTGCGCAGACTCATACCGATGAGAATCGTCAGGGCCAAGATCGATACGGCGGACCCCGCAAAGATGATCACGCCGAAGATCGTCGAGAACCACGCTGCCTCGAGAGACATCAACCAATCGAAAGACGCGAACGTGAGCGAGCCTGCGAAGAGGATGAGCGACGGAGCCGCCAAGCTCTGCATGCGCAACGTATGCTTCGGGTCGTGGTCCGTGTCCTGG
>JAUXFZ010000083.1 GCA_030622585.1 Myxococcales bacterium | reverse complement strand
GCGGATTTCGTCCCTGGGATGAAGGCGGATTTCGTCCCTGGGAAGGTTGGGGGGAAATGGGCTTGCGTTGTCTGGGAGGAAGGGGCGAGGGCGGCCGAGCGTTGCTGTGGATAGGGTGTGGAGCTCCCACGCCCGATCCGCGCTCTGGGGGTGTTCTGCGTGAGGGCAAAAAACCTTTTGAATTCTATCACTTGGACTGCAGAAAGAAGTTGACATCAGACAAGCTCGGGCCTTAGTTTCCAGCCCTGGTGGGAACTTGTGGGATCAAGTGCCAACCCGGCGTCAACTAGGCGGCAGTTAGGACGAGAGGGTTAGATTGTTCCGAGGACGCTACGAGCACAGCATCGATGCCAAGGGCCGCACCTCGGTGCCGTCTCGCTTCCGTGAAGTGATGACGGCGCAGGGCGATTCGAAGCTGGTGCTGACGACCGGGTTGGACACCTGTCTCGTCGCCTATCCGATGGCCGAGTGGCTTGCGTTCGAGAAGCGCCTGGCCGAGCTTCCACAGTTCGATGCGGATGTGGTGACTCTGAAGCGCATCTATGTTTCCGGCGCTGTCGAATGTGAGGTGGACAAGGTCGGGCGGCTTCTGATTCCGGCGACGCTCCGCAAGCACGCGCGCCTGAAGCGCGACGCGCTTTGGGCTGGGATGGGCAGCTATATCGAACTCTGGGCGAAAGAGGGTTTCGAGGAGCTTCGCAACGACGTTCTAAGCGACGAGGAGCGCCGTTTGGGGATCGCCAGACGACTCGCGGAGCTCGGACTATGAGCGCGTTCGAGCACAGGTCGGTCCTGCTCGACGAGGTTCTGGAGCAGCTCGCGCCGGTTGGGGGCGGCGTCTACGCCGACGTGACCCTCGGCGGAGGAGGACACGCGCGAGCGATCTTGGAGCGGAGTGCACCGGACGGTCGCTTGATCGGAACGGACCGCGACCCAAATGCCCTCGAGGCCGCCGGCGCAGTACTTGCCGAGTTCGGCGAGCGCGCGACGCTTCGCAAAGCGCGAATGAGCGATCTTCGCGATGTGTTGACTTCGCTCGACATCGAGCACGTCGACGGCATCGTTGCTGACCTTGGGGTGAGCTCGGCGCAGCTCGATCAACAAGAGCGTGGTTTTTCCCTCGCAAGAGAAGGGCCGATCGACATGCGCATGGACCCGACCGAAGGGGAAAGCGCACTGGATCTGATCGGTCGTTGTGACGCCGAGGAATTGGCCAACCTGATCTACAAATACGGTGAGGAGCATCGTTCGCGGAAGATCGCGCGGTCGTTGCGGCGGGCATACGAGGAAGGGGGTCTCGAGACCACGGCCGACCTACGGAGCGCGGTGCATCGAGCGACCGGCGGCCGACGTGGCCGCATCGATCCCGCAACCAAAACTTTTCAAGCCCTTCGCATCGCAGTGAACGAGGAGCTGGCGGAGCTCGAAGCCCTGCTCGAGCAACTCCCATCCGTGCTGCGAGTTGGCGGAGTCGTCGCTGTGATCAGCTTTCACTCTCTGGAAGACCGAATTGTGAAGCACACGTTCCGCGATAGCGAGCACCTTTCGCCCCTGACGAAGCGTCCAATCATTGCGTCTGACGACGAGCGGGCCAACAACCGCCGCTCGCGCAGCGCTAAGCTTCGCGCAGCCCGGCGCGCGGAGGTGGCCGCATGAAGGGACGCTTCTTGCCCTTGTGGTGCGTCGCGGTTCTTGCGACAGCCGGCGCCTTCGTCGTTCACCTCTCCATTCGGTTCGAAACGGTCCGCCTCGGGTACGAGGTGAGTGAGGAGCGTGGACGGCAACGCGATCTCCTCCAAGATCGGCGGTTGCTATCGATCGAAGCCGCGACGCTTCGGCAGAGCGGGCGCATCGAGACCATCGCGCGCGGGACTCTGGGCATGGAGATGCCGAAGCCGACGCGCATCGTGGCCATGAAGGAGAGGTCCGGTCGCCCGGCCGCGGGGAGGGTGCGGTGAAGAACCGGCGGCAGCGGTGGTTTCGGGCTCGAATCGCGCTGCTCGGCGTGGGTGTGGCCTGCGTGGCGATGCTGGTTGTGATTCGCGCTTTTCACATCCAGATCGCGACCGGCGATCGCTTGCGCGAAATGGCTGAAGACCAACACCTTCGGCACCTTCGAGTCTCTCCGCGACGGGGTGCAATCTACGATCGGCACGGAGCGGAGCTCGCGATCAGCGTGGATGTCGATAGCGTGTACGCGAACCCTCGTCGTCTCAAAGCGATGGAGCAAGACCCGCGGATCGTCGCGAAACGCATCGCCCAGGTTCTCGACGTTGACTCGGCACGGCTGGCGAAGCGACTTGCGGCCGATCGCTACTTCGTGTGGATCGAGCGTCGCGTTACCCCGCACGAGGCGACGCGCATCCGTGAGCTAGACATTCCGGGTGTCGAGCTGACCCCCGAGGCGAGACGCTACTACCCCAACCGCCACCTCGCGGCTCACCTCATGGGTTTTGCCGACATCGACGGACGAGGCATCGAGGGAATAGAGCTAGCTTACGAGGAGCAGCTACGAGGCTCTGATCGACGCGTTGAAGCGATTCGCGATCGACGCGGTCACGTGGTCTTCGCAGACGACATGGAAGACGACCGGAGCATTCAAGGCCAAAGCGTCGTGCTCACCATCGACAAGGCGATCCAGCATATTGCAGAACGGGAGCTCGCGTTGGGCGTGCGCACCTTCGAGGCGCGCGGGGGAAGCGTCGTCGTGATGGATCCGTCGACCGGCGAGATCCTGGCGCTCGCGAACTATCCGCCTTTCAATCCCAACGAGCCGTCCAGGCACACCGCCGCGCACCGGCGTAACCGTGCCGTCGTCGACCGTTTTGAACCCGGATCCACCGTCAAACCCTTCACCATGGCTGCAGCGTTGGCGGCCGGCGCGGTCAAACCCAATCAGTCGATCAACTGCGAGAATGGGGTCATGCGCATAGGTGGGCGCCTGCTTCACGACGCACACCCCTATGAGTGGCTGACGCCCACTCAGATTCTCGCCTACTCCAGCAACATCGGTACCGCGAAGATCGCGCAAGACCTCGGGAAGAAGGGCCTCTACCGCGGGTTTCGGCGCTTCGGCTTCGGTGAGCCGACGGGCTTGGGCGTGCCCGGCGAAACGGGCGGCATTCTTCGTCACTACCGTCGTTGGTACGAAATCGATACCGCAGCGGTGTCCTTCGGTCAGGGCATGAGCGTCACGAACGTCCAACTCGCATCGGCGATGAGCGCGATCGCCAACGGAGGCCGGTTGATGCAGCCGATGCTGGTCCGCCGCATGACCGATGGGCACGGCGCGACCGTCGAAGAGAACAAACCGCGGGTTCGTCGGCAAGTGGTTCCGCGACGTGTCGCCAAGCTCGTCGGACAGATGCTGACGGCCGTAACGGAGCCGGGCGGTACCGCGATCGAAGCAGCGGTGGACGGCTATCTCGTCGCGGGCAAGACCGGGACCGCGCAGAAAGCGGACTACGTCCACGGTGGCTATGCCAAAGACAAGTGGTTGGCGTCCTTCATCGGATTCGCTCCCGCGGAGCGTCCTGCGGTCGTGATTTCGGTCGTCATCGATGAGCCCGTGATCGCGCACTACGGTGGTACCGTGGCAGGCCCCGTCTTCAGGCGGATCGCTGAAGTCACGCTGCGGCACATGGGGATTGCGCCGGCAGGCCGGCAGGCCGTTCTTGCGAAGAAAAAGGAGCAGCGAATCGCGGTAGCCGAAGCGGAGCCTGCCCCCGAGAAGGAGGCGGTCGACCAGGGCGAGAGCGCAGTGCCCGACGTGCGCTCGCTTCCGTTGCGGCAGGCGGTCATCGCTCTGCACGCGGAGTCGCTGGTCGGGGAGGTCCAAGGCTCGGGCGTCGTGGTCTCACAACAACCCGGTCCGGGCAAAGCCGTGCCTCACGGGTCGGTGGTTCGGCTTCAGTTGGAGCGGCGGCGCTTCGACTCCGATGCGGCGGCCCCGAAGGCGCGCCCGAGAACGCTGACAGCGGCGGTATCCCGGAGTCCGCATGCGCCCTGAAGCGAGCCGAGGCATGACGCTAGCGCAACTCCAAAGTAGCGGGATCGAGGGGTGGATCGCAGGTTCGGCGACGCTGGCTGTGACAGGGGTGCAACACGACTCCCGCCGGGTGACCGGCGGAGACTTGTTCGTCGCGGTGCCGGGTGAAACGCACGACGGGGTGAGCTTCGTGGACGACGCGTTGGAGCGAGGGGCGGTCGCCGTCATGGCCGAGCAGCCCTTGGCTCAGGACATCCCACAGTTCACGGTGCCAGACGCGCGCGTGGGTCTTGGGCGCGCGGCCGAGCTTGTCTATCGCGCCCCGACGAGTGCGCTGCACACGGTCGGGATTACGGGTACCAACGGGAAGACGACGACCGCGTATCTCGTCAAGCAGGCCCTCGAGGGGGTATCGGCCGAGCCGGCGCTGGTGGGGACGACCGGGCTCCTGGCGGCTGGCGACGAACGCCCATCCCTTCACACAACGCCTGAGGGCGACGATATATCGCGTTTCGCGCGGCAAGCGCTCGACGCGGGGGCCACGCATCTGGTGCTCGAGGTGTCGAGCCATGGCCTCGCGATGCATCGCGTCGACGGGCTCGATTTCGAGGTTGCGGCCTTTACGAATCTCTCTCGCGATCACTTGGACTTCCACGAAAGCATGGAGCTTTACGGCGAGGCCAAGGCTCGCCTCTTTACCGAGCTAGCGCCCAGGCACGCCGTGATTCATGTCGACGATTCGTACGGCGCACAGCTCGCGGCCCGGCTGCCCGGTTCAGTCATCCGCTGCTCGCGCCGGCCGGGAAGTGACGCCGAGATCGTGGCCACCGAGTGGTCCGCTACGCGGGAGGGGATCCACGCGACAGTCCGCACCCCCGTGGGATCGGTTGAGATTCGGAGCCCCATGCTCGGCGAGCACAACCTCGAGAACCTTCTGGTCGCACTCGGCTGCGTCCACGCGCTCGGTTTGGACCTGAACGCGGTCGCGAGGGCTTGGGAGTCTGCGGCGGGAAGCCCCGGACGCCTCGAACGGATCGCGCACCCGCACGATGTGGCTGTGCTGGTGGACTATGCGCACACGCCCGATGCGTTGCGAAGGGTCTTAGAGACGATGCGCGCCCTGACCCCACACCGTTTGATCGTCGTGGTTGGTGCGGGCGGCGACCGCGACAAGGGTAAGCGGCCGGAGATGGGGCGGGTCGGCGTTCAAGGCGCGGATCTCTGCGTGCTGACGAGCGACAATCCGCGCACCGAGGACCCTCAGCACATCCTCGACGAAGTCGAAGCGGGTGCCAGGCAGCTTGGGGGTGTGCGTATCGAGCCGGCCGAGCTTTCGCGCGCGAGCGCCGGCTACTGTGCGCTGATCGATCGCAGAGAGGCGATCGAAGCTGCCATCGGAGCGGCCGGTGCCGGGGATACGGTGCTCTTGGCGGGCAAGGGTCACGAAACCTACCAGATCATCGGGACTAAACGAACGCATTTCGACGATCGGGAAGAAGCTCGCGCGGCGATCGCAAATGTGGCGGGGAGGGTGTGATGGCCACTCCGATTCCCGTGAATCAAGCCCGGTTCGGTCGAGATGAGGTGGTCTCTGCGACGCAGGGCACTGCCGGCGGGCCAGCGTGGGAACGGGTGAGCGGCGTGGTGACCGATTCACGTGCCGTCAAGCCCGGCAACCTGTTCGTGGCGTTGCGTGGCGAGCGATTCGACGCGCGCGAGTTCGCTCAGCAAGCGGTGGATGCAGGGGCTGCGGCCGTGATCGTGGAGCGGGGAACGTCGCTTCCCGATCACGTGAGCGCGATAGAGGTGGCGGACACGCTACTCGCCCTCGGCGACCTTGCGAGGGCCCACCGCGACGCGTGGAACGGCAAGGTCGTCGGCATCACTGGCTCCGTGGGCAAGACGACCACGAAAGACCTTGCCGCCGCCGCCCTGCAAGCATCGGGTCACCGAGTGCTCAAGACCGCGGGTAACCTCAACAACCGAATCGGTGTTCCCATGACCCTCTTCCAGCTCGACCAGACAGTCGATACGGCCGTCATCGAGATGGGAACCAGCGAGCCTGGGGAGATTGCGCGATTGGCCGAGATCGCCGCGCCCGACATAGGCCTCGTGACCCGGGCCAGCCTCGCCCACACCGAGGGACTCGGTTCAGTGGCAGCCGTGGCGGATGAGAAAGTCTCGCTTCTACATGCCATCGCTCCAGGCGGCGTAGCCATCGCGTACGGGGATGACCCGCCGCTGAAGAAGCGCGCCTCGGTGGTAGACGCCAAGCGCAAGCTCTTCTACGGGCGCGCCGCAGGCAATGACGTACGCCTCATCGACTGGGAGGTCGATGCGGGTGGCACCCAGGCGCAGTTTCAAGTTCGCGGTCGGGAAGTCCAGATCGCCATGCGCTTGTTGGGGGAGGGAGCGGCGCTCAATGCGGCGGGCGCCCTCGCAATCGTCTTCGGTTTGGACGCGTCGATCGAGGATGCCGCCCGCGGGATCGCAGGAGTCGGTCCTTCGTCCGGGCGCATGCAACCACGCGCGGGGAGCGCCGAACGCCTCGTCATCGACGACTCTTACAACGCCAACCCCGCATCGCTCGAGGTGGCGCTGGATGCTGCACACGCGATCGCAGCAAAGCGCGAGGCGCCACTGGTCGCTGTCCTCGGCGATATGAAGGAGCTCGGAGCCCACAGCGTTGAGGCGCATCGACAGGTTGGCGAGCGGGTCTCCGGTGCCGGGGTGTTTCTGTTGGTGGGCTGCGGCGAGGCGATGCGCGATGCGGTTGCGACGGCGAACGCTCGCGGCGTTGATACGCTTTGGTTCGCAAATGCGGCTGAATGCGCAGAGCTGTCCGGACGCCTTCCCCTGAACGCAGTCATCTTGGTGAAAGGGTCGCGGTCGATGCAGATGGAAGGGATGATCGCGCCCCTTCTCGAAGGGGAGCGACGATGATCTACTACTTGCTCTACCCGCTGCACACCCACGAGGCGTTTTCGTTTCTCAACGTCCTTCGCTACGTTCCGTTCCGTTTCCTCATGGCGACGATGACATCGCTCTTGCTGACTTTCGGGCTCTATCCCTGGTTTATTCGCCGATTGCAGCGCAAGCAGATCGGTCAGGTCGTTCGTACGGACGGTCCGGAGACCCATTTGGCTAAGGCCGGGACGCCCACCATGGGTGGCGCTCTCATGTTGCTCGCACTCGTGCTCTCCACGGTGTTGTGGGCGGACCCTTCCAACTCGATGGTCTGGGTCGTTACGTTGATCACGGTGGCTTACGGCGTCGTCGGCTACATCGACGACACGTCCAAGATCCGAACGCGTTCGACCCGCGGTCTTTCGGGCCGGTACAAGCTCCTTCTACAGTTTGGCACCGCGATTCTCGTCTGCAGTTGGCTCTACTACGGCGAAGCCGGCCTGCCGAGCGATTGGCTGCAAATCCGGCACCGGCTCGCCGCCCCGTTCTTCGCCTTCTCGAAATACCCGATCGAATTACCACCGTGGCTTTACGTCATCTTCTCCTCATTCGTCATAGTCGGCACATCGAATGCGGTGAATCTGACGGACGGCCTCGATGGTCTCGCGATCGGTCCGGTGATGATCTCGGCGGGCACCTACGCCATCCTTGCATACCTCGCGGGTCTGACGCTGTTCGGTAACGTCGTGGCCGGATACCTCGACATCCCTCACATCGAGAGCGCCGGCGAGCTCAGCATATTCGCGGCGTCCATGGTCGGCGTCGGATTCGGGTTCCTTTGGTACAACACGTACCCCGCGCAGGTCTTCATGGGCGACGTGGGCTCCCTCGCTCTCGGCGGCGGCCTCGGCGCGCTGGCCGTGCTCACCAAGAACGAGCTCCTTTCGTTGATTCTCTGTGGGATCTTCGTCGTCGAAGCTGTGAGCGTCATCCTCCAGGTTGGATACTTCCGGCTCACGGGCAGGCGCATCTTTCTCATGGCGCCGATTCACCACCACTTTGAGAAGAAGGGCTGGCCCGAGCCGCGGGTGATCGTCCGATTCTGGATTATCGCGATCGTGCTGGCGGTGTTCAGTCTGGCCACGTTGAAGCTGAGGTAACTGTGGATCTCTCCGGCAAAAACACGATGGTAGTTGGGCTCGGCGAGAGCGGGCTGGCCGTCGTGCGCTTCGTGGCCGGGCGCGGGGCGCGTGTCGTGGTGAACGACCAGCGCGACCGCGAGGCGCTTGGTGCTGTGGCGACTGAAGCCGAAACCCTCGGGGCGCAGCTCGTGCTAGGCGG
>JAUXFZ010000254.1 GCA_030622585.1 Myxococcales bacterium | reverse complement strand
GATTGTACCGATGGGGCCTTTCGTCCAGTACGCAGCGGAGAAGTCTGACCCTGTGGAGCTGCGCATCTACCCGGGGGCGGACGCAGAGTTCATCCTGTACGAGGATGAGAACGACAACTACAACTACGAAGAAGGCGCCTACTCCACGATTGCGCTTCGCTGGAACGACTCGGACCGAACCCTAGTCATCGGGGAACGGAGCGGAGAGTATCCGGGCATGCTCGGGACGAGAACCTTCGACATCGTGATCGTGGGATCCGATAAAGGTGCCGGCTTGGATCCAGCCCCGGAGCCCGATGAGACAGTGACTTATCGCGGGCAAGAAATGACAATCGCGCTCGAGTGAGCGAACGCCCTACTCCGCCTAGTTTCGAAGCTTGATGTCGAGCGTCACCTGGCCGCCGGCGTACTTGAACTTCGCGTCTTTGTATTCCGGCGGGCCGAATCTCCTCGCGGGGATGTTCTTCGAGACACCCCAGCCTTCTTGCGGGCGGCCTACCATGCTCGTGTTGAGCTCGCCGTTCTTGTCCTCATCGTGCACGACGGAGATGGCATACTCGCCGGGCTTGACGTTGCTGAACTTGCACGTCGCTTTGTCCGCTTTGTGCTGGGTCCAGACGCGCTTGTCCGCCTTCTCCGCCTCTGCCGGGAACCCGTCTTCCTTCGAAAAGAGCGTGCAACCGATGCGACCGTCGGTGTTCTCGATGTTGGTGATGTGGACGACGATGTCGTTTGCCGTCTCCGGAGTCGCCTCCTGTACCGTCTCGCCAGCTACGTCCTGCGCAGCAACGGACGCCGCAGCGGCCGAAAAGATGAGAAGCCCCAACAGCAACGGGTAGTTTTTCATGGTTCGCATGCCCTTCTCAATACCAGATTTGAAACGTGATTCCGAATATGTCATCGGCGGCCCCGGACTTCGTCTCAGTTAGTCTACGACCCGGGCGACCAACCCGGTGCCCTCCGGCAATGTGACATCCCCTCCGGTCCGAAGCAGGCCCAATCCGTAGGTTAGAATCGCGAGCGTGATCGAGCCTTTCACGCGATTCCTACCCTCGAGACGCTGTGGCGCGTCGTCGAGGCGTACGACGGTTCCGTCGGCGTCGGTCGTGGTCTTGAAGGACACCTCAATCCAGCCCGGTCGCCCAATGCGCGGGTTCTTTCGACGGGTGACGCCCGCCATGACCCGCGTACCCTCGCGGACGATCACCGTCCCTTCACTGTTTGTGATGTTTTGCATGACCGCGAAGTAGGGCTGCTGTCCCGCTGTGGTGGGCTGCTTCGACACACCGTCTCGCGACGCGACTTCGAGAACCGCAACGACAGGGATCGAAGTCCCAACGGGAATGCCGCCGTCAGCCGACTGGGTGGCCACAGCGTCTGGTTGGGCGGTCCGGACGTGGCGTACCGGTGAGCCACACGCCGTCAGTGTAACGAGCGTGAGGGTGGCAACGGCTAACGCACCGTTTGCGAATCGCGGAGCCGAGCTTTGCTTGTCGAGATATGTCATTTTCCATTCCTTCGTTTCGGCCCCGACCCGTCCGGAGCCATAGCTTTCGTCTCAGGCTGTGCCATGCGATTGCGCATTGAAATCAGTTTTCCTGCACATGTTCGTTGCAATCGTGCAAGGATGCGGGCGATGGAACGCTGGGATGACCTACGTATCTTCCTGGCGGCTTTCCGAGAGGGAAGCTGCGCGGCGGCCGGCGCGCGCCTCGGGGTCAACCAGAGCACCGTCAGCCGCCGGATCGGGGCGCTCGAGCGGGACCTGGGGGTTCGACTGTTCGACCGGCTGCCCGAGGGCCTCGTCCCCACCGCGGCCGCAGAGGAGATCGTTCCGCGCGCGGAGCTCTTCGAGGCGACCGCAGCCGAGCTCATGGATGCGGTCGAAGGGATCGACACCCGCTTGGCCGGCGTGGTGCGCGTCGCTTTGCCGGAGATGATCGCCAGCGAGCTCGTCGTTCCCGCTTTGCCTGGCTTTCTGCGCGAATGCCCTGGCCTGCGAATGGAGCTCATCGCGGGCGACGCCATCGTAGACCTCAGCCGACGAGAGGCGGATCTGGCGCTGCGGTTCGTACGGCCGGAGAGTGGTGACCTGATCGTCCGGCGTGTCGCCACCCTACGTTTTGGTGTCTTCGGCTCGAAGGAGTACCTGCGCGAGCACCGCGGCAAGTCGCCCGAGGAGCTCGCTTGGCTCGATTGGGACACGACGAAGGCACACCTGCCGGACGCAGCCTGGTTACATGCCGTCTTTCCTCAGCTCGAACCCGTGCTGCGCACCACGAGCTTGGCCGTAAGGATGCGCGCAACCCTTAGCGGGCTCGGAGTATCGGTCTTGGCCCTGCCGCTCGCCGCACGCTATCCGGAACTCGAAGCCATCGAAGACCTGCCGCCCATGCCGGAGATCCCGGTCTGGCTCGTCGGGCACCGCGCCCTGCGCAACTTGCCTCGTATTAAGGCTGTCTGGGCCCTCCTCGAGGAGCTAACCTCAGCATTCCCATGAGCGAAACATTATCGAACGCAAGCTCGCCCGCATGGCATACGCTGCCAGTTGACACTGTTTTGTCGCAACTGTCCTCGTCGCCTCATGGCCTGGCGGAAATCGAAGTCGGGCATCGACTAGCTCTCTACGGTCCGAACGAACTGGAAGAGGCGGATCGCGTCTCGCCCTGGGCCATTCTGCTGGAACAATTCAAGGATGTCCTGATCATCATCCTGCTGGTCGCGACCGCCATCTCCGCCTTCCTCGGGCACGGCGTCGAGGCCATCGCCATCGCCGTGATCGTGCTGTTCGCGGTGGTGCTGGGCTTCATCCAGGAGTACCGAGCAGGACGCGCGATCGAAGCACTGAGGAAGATGGCCGCACCCATCGTAGTGGTGATTCGAGACGGCCAAGAGATCGAGATTCCGGCGCGCGACCTCGTGCCGGGCGACCTGATTCTATTGCACGCGGGCGACAAGGTGGCGGCGGATGCACGGCTGGTCGAGTCGATCAATCTGCAAGTGGACGAAGCGGCGCTCACAGGCGAATCCGTGCCCGTAGACAAGAACACCGAGCCGCTTGACGGCGAGGACCTGCCCCTCGGCGACCGTGCGAACATGGTTTTTGGTGGAACCATCGCTACCTATGGGCGGGGCCGTGCTGTCGTCGTCGGGACCGGCATGAATACCGAGTTCGGCGAGATTGCTCAGATGTTGCAATCCGTCGAGTCCGGCAAGACGCCGCTGCAGCGGACTCTCGACAAGCTCGGTCGTGCCCTGGCGATAGCCGCACTCGTCGTCGTGTCCGCGATCGTCGCCATGGGACTGCTGCGCGGCCAGCCGTTGCTGGAGATGTTCATCTTCGGGATCGCCCTGGCAGTTGCCGTCGTGCCGGAAGCCCTACCAGCCGTCGTCACCATTTCGTTGGCGATCGGCGTGCAACGTATGGTGAAGCGCAACGCACTCGTGCGGCGTCTGTCAGCCGTCGAAGCGTTGGGCAGCACCACGGTCATCTGCTCGGACAAAACCGGCACGCTCACCAAGGACGAGATGACCGTCCGCAAGCTGTACACGCCGGAAAGAACGCTCAGCATCTCCGGCAGTGGTTATGCGCCTGAGGGCGAGTTCTCAGTGGATGGCCCCGCGCTAGAGCCCTCTGCACACGAGACGGAATTGCTGCAGGCCGCCGCGCTAGTTTCCGATGCACACCTCGTCCGAGACGACACGGACGGCGCCTGGCACATCAAGGGAGACCCTACCGAAGGCGCCATGATCGTGGCGGCGGCGAAAGCCGGATTGCGGAAGGCCGACCTCGATCTGCAGTTCCCCCGCATTGGCGAGGTCCCTTTCACTTCTGAAACCAAACGGATGACCACCTTGCACTCCAACGCGAACGGGCAGGTCGCGTACGCCAAGGGTGCGCCGGAGACGATTCTCGATTCGTGCTCCCGGCAAGTGACGGGGCAAGGCGAAGTCGCCCTGGGGGATGCTGACCGAGACGCGATTCTGGAAGCGGTCCAACAGATGGCTGGCGAGGCTCTGCGCGTGCTCGCCGTGGCCCGCAAGGCAGACGCCACCCTGCAAGACGCTGAGCACGACATGACCTTCCTCGGCTTGCTGGGGATGATCGACCCGCCACGTCCCGAGGCCAAAGCCGCCATCGAACGATGCGAGCAAGCCGGTATCAGAGTCGTCATGATCACGGGCGACCACCCCCTCACGGCCAAGGCCGTGGCTAGTGAGCTCGGTTTGCTCAAGGGGGGGCGCGCGGTGACCGGCGCAGAGCTCGAAGACATGAGCGACGCGGAACTCGAGCGCCATATCGAAACCATCGAGGTCTATTCCCGCGTCTCCCCGGCTGACAAGCTTCGGGTGGTCACCGCCCTGCAAGAGCGGGGTGACGTCGCAGCGATGACTGGCGACGGCGTGAACGACGCACCAGCTCTCAAGAAGGCGGACATCGGCATTGCCATGGGGATCACCGGCACCGACGTAAGCAAAGAAGCCGCCGCGATGACGCTGCTCGACGACAACTTCGCATCGATCGTTGCAGCGGTGGAAGAAGGGCGCGGGATCTTCGAGAACATCAAGAAGTACCTGATGTATCTGCTCTCCTCGAACATCGGCGAGATCGGTCTCATGGCCGGCGCGACGATCGCGGGGTTGCCGCTGCCCCTGACGGCCGTGCAGATCCTCTACGTGAACCTAGCGACCGATGGTTTGCCTGCGCTGGCACTGGCGGTCGACCCTCCTGAAGACGACCTGATGCGGCGAGCACCGCGCGTCGCGCGCACCGGAGTGTTCACTCGCCCGGTCGTGATACTCATGATCGTCGGAGGGCTGTGGTCCACCGCGGTGAACCTCGGCCTGTTCACGTGGGCCCTGCGGTCAGGTCGCGATGTTGCCGAGTCCATGACGATGACCTTTGTGTCCCTGGTGTTGATCCAGTTCTTCAAGGCCTACAACTTCCGCTCCGATCGCCGGTCG
>JAUXFZ010000079.1 GCA_030622585.1 Myxococcales bacterium | reverse complement strand
ATAGAGCCGAGGTAGCGACTCGGTGAGGTAGGGGCTGAAGCTCGATGTCGGGTGGTACCCGCCTTCCTCGAGGAACACGACGTCGCGGCCCGCTTCTGCGAGCTCGGCTCCGATGACCGCGCCGCCCGCACCCGTGCCGATCACGACGACCTCCGCCTCGTGTTGCTCCCCTGATCGGTAGTCGCGGTGCGCGAGGACCGTCATGGCCGACTTCCCGCGCGATGGTGGATCTCATCGTCGGCGCGTGGCTCCTGGCCCTCGACCCACTTGCGTCGTATCTCGATTCGCTCCGCGATAAACGGGGTGGGCTCGTACCCGAGCTCGCGATGCACGTAGTCCTGATCAAAGTACGACGACATGAAGAGGCCGAGCGGCCCGACCATGAGCAGGCGAATCGCCAACCAGTGGCTCTTCGTGACACCGGCCAGGTGACGCCGTGCAACGTCCGTGGGAAGCGCCGTGAGCGGACGCACTCCTTTGAGCCGCCACAGTGGCGACCAGTTGAGCACGTGCATCCCGACGAGAAAGAGCACGCCCGTCGAACGGGGCATGTACCGAAGGCACACGAGTGCATGCTCGGTGACGTCCTCGAGTGTCGTTTCGGTGCGCGGACTCGAGGGCAGGATGGCGTCCGCCAGTCGGAGCAGGAGCCGACGTGTTCGCGCGCCCACCTTCATGGGCGCTGCGAGCGTCCATCCATCGTCGGGGTGTCGCCGGAGCACCAGATTGGGCACCATGATCTGTTCAGGCTGACTTTTCCATCGGGGGTGCTACAAAAAGCAAAGCCCCGCGGGTATCAAGAAAGATTCCTCCCAAACTGGCGAGGCGGCCTGAGACGACTTACGTTTCGGCGAAGGGAAAAGAGGAGACTGAGTGGCGAGACGCAGCCCGAGAGGCAGGAAAAGGAAGTTCGAGCGGAATTTCGAACGGGACGATAAGCGTGATGACCACATCAAGCTCAACGGCGTGGTGAGTCAGGTCTACGCTGGCGGCCAGTTCGAGGTGACGACCGAAGCCGGGGCCGCCGTGCGCGCGCAGCTTTGCGGGCGGATGCGCAAGTTCCGCATCCGCGTGATCCTGGGTGACCGTGTGACGGTTGCGCTGTCCCCGTACGATCTCACGCACGGCATGATCGTGTTTCGCGACAAGTAGCTCCCTGTGTACGAAGGAGCGTTCCGCATCCTCAGAGCCCTCGGCGACGGTCGCTCGCTCTCCCGGGGCGAAGTCGTTCACGCGGCGGGCGAAGCATCGTCGGTCGTCCGCGAAGTCGTTGAGCGCTATCCCAAGTGGTTCGAAGACGAGGATCGCCGCCTTCGCTGCTCGGATCGCGGACTGGCCGCGTTAGCTCGGGAGCTGGTCGCTCGCAGCACCCTCGAGGCCGGCGCCGAGTCTTGGGTCGCCGCCTACGAGACCATGGCCGCGCAACGCAGTACGCCGAAGCGCGCCCTCGACCAAGTGTACGCGACCGTCGACACCGTCGTACGTCGCGCGCAACTTTTGCTCGAGGCTGGAGAGCATCAACGCGGCCTCGTGTTTTTGGGCGACGATGATTTGGCTAGCGCCGCGGTGCAGTTCGCCGGCGCGGGCCGCAAGGTCACTGCGCTCGACAGCGACGAAGAAGTGCTTTCCATCTTGGAGCAGACTGCTGAACAGCATGGCTGGGAGCACAGCACCGTGCACCACGACTTGCGGCGACCGATCCCCAAACCCATGAACCGTCGTTACGGCGCTGTGTTCATGGATCCGCCGTACGCGTTGGAAGGTTTTCGACTGTTTGTCAGCAGGGCTGCAGACATGCTCAAGTCCGATGGGCGGCTCTACGTTTGCTTCGGGCAAAGCCGGCGGGCCAGTGAACGCGGGCTTCAGAAGCAACGGATTCTCGGAGACGCGGGTTTTCTCGTTGAAGCGGTCTTCGAAGATTTCAATCACTACCATGGCGCAGAGGCGATCGGGTCGCGAAGCGCGCTTTGGCGTTGCCGCGCCACCCCCGAGATGAAGTCGCTCGTGCACGGCGACGTCGAGGGTGAACTCTACACGAGTCGCCCGCCCAGCACCTAGGCTTGGGCCGCGACGACCTCGTCGCACCAGGCGATGAAGTCGTCGGTCACTTCTTGGCGATTGGACTCGTTCAGCATCTCATGTCGTCCGGCGGGGTAGAGCTTGAGTCGCACGTCGAAGATCGCCGCGCGCTTGTACGAGTCGTGGAGACTCTTCATTCCCTTACCGCTGTCGCCGACCTGATCTTGGTCGCCTGCAAAGAGGTAGAGAGGCATGCCCTTGGGAACCTTCGCGACATTGTTCGGGTTCGCGATCCGGTTGAGCGCATTCAACAAGTCGAGCCAGGTCTGAGTCGATACGGCAAAGCCGAGAAGGGGGTCGGCGATGTACTTGTCGACCTCTTCGGGGTCGCGCGAAAGCCAATCGAACTCGGTGCGTGCCGGTGAGAAAGCCTTGTTGTATTCGCCGAAGGTGAGGCGTTGCAGGACAGGGCTCGGCTTGCGCTTGCCGACGCGCGCGCGTTCGATCCGCGCCACGAGCTTGCCCACCGCCGCGATGGCGGGAGGTTTGCCGTTCGATGCGGATAGCGCCGCGGCAACCATGTCGTTCGGGTGCTCGAAGAGCAGTTGCTGCAGCACGAACGAGCCCATCGAGTGTCCGAGCACGATGATCGGCAGGCCGGGGTGGCGCTTGGCGATCTCGCGATTGACGCCGTGCGCGTCTTCGACGATGCGATTCCAGCTGTCGCTGTCGGCCATGTGGCCGGGCGGGCTCCCGTCGGGAATACTCTCGCCGTGCCCGCGATGGTCGTGCGCGTACGTGGTGTACCCCGCCGCAGCCAGCGCTTCGGCAAGGCGCGCATACCGAGAGCCGTATTCGGCCATCCCGTGCAACACCTGAACAATCGCCTTGGGCGCTTCCACGGCCCAGCCGCTCACGTGAAGGTTCGCCCCGTCCACCGTCTGAAATGCAAAATCCGCCGACCTCATACCCCGGCACCATACTCGAATTGCGCCCCCGCAAAAGGGGTCTCATCCCATTAATCGATTTCGAGGAAGCGAGCCCAGAGGTTCAGCCCCTTGTCGCAGTAGTTCTGCAGGACGTTGACCATGGAAGAGCGCTTGTCTTCGTCTACTAAGGGCTCGGGGAGGAGCGGGTCGAGGACCACGTGGCGAATGCCTTCTCGTCCAAGCAGAAACGCTTCGCGCACGGAGTCATTGAGAGGCAGCTCTTCCAAACGGTTCAAGCTCATGGTCAGGTCTCCATGGAGCTTCGAGTAGGTTTGCTCGAGGCCCGGGCTATCCCACAGAGCACGCGCGCGGCGCTCCTGATCCGGGCTCAGCTCCTCCATACGAAACACAGACGCGTCCGCATCGAGGCCGAGGGCGCCAAGCTCTTCACGAATGCCGTCGATGCCGAGCGTCAGGTTGTTGGGCCTCAGGAAAAGGCCGGACTTGAGCTCCTCGAAGCCGAGGTAGCGGAGCGCGCGCAGCCGTCGGCGCAGAGCCGGGCGATCGGTACGCGAGAGGTCTGCTATGAAGACCGCCGCCCACGACCCGTCCCAATCGCCGACGCGATGCGATATCGTTCGCCATCCGTGGATTTTGTCGTTCACGACCTGGGCGCTTGGGCCAAGGCGGTACTCCCCGCGTCCCGGAGACTCGAGGAGCCCTTCCGCCCGCATGCGGACAATCGCGACGCGCACGCTGTTTTCGGCGATGTCGAAAACCGATGCAGCCTGCACGAGCGAACGCACCGGCAGGACTCCGTTGTAAATCGACTCGCCGGCGGAAAGGACTTCCAGCACGACGGCTTTGGCGCTCACATTCATAGGCGTAATATTACACTGCACAATAAAATACTCTATCACGCGTAATAGAACATGTTTCAGTTTTGGTGTAGCGCATGCTGCAATCGGCGGCCAGTCGATGCTGGCAGAAGTCGCGTTGGCGGCTAAGACTGCCCGCGATGGCTCGGCTCAGCGTGAACGTGAACAAAGTCGCTACGCTCCGCAATTCGCGGGGAGGAACGGTTCCGAGCGTGTTGGAGGCCGTGAAGGTGTGCGTCGAAGCGGGAGCTCCGGGGATCACCGTGCATCCCCGTGTGGACGAGCGGCACATCCGGCCGGCCGACGTGTACGAGATTGCTGAGGCGCTTGCGCCCCTGCGTGACCGCGTCGAGTACAACATCGAGGGCAACCCGCGCCCGGCTCTCGTCGAGATGGTCGAGAAGGCGCGACCCGACCAATGCACGCTGGTGCCGGTCCGGCCGGGAGAGCTGACGAGCGAGGCCGGTTGGCCGGCGGACACTCCCAAGGGCGAGCTCCGTGAGATCATTCAGCGTTTCCACGACCACGGCGTCCGGGTGAGTGTGTTCGTCGATCCGGAGCCGGCGCCGATCGACTGGGCCGCCGAGCTTGGTGCAGACCGCGTCGAGCTGTACACCGAGCCCTACGCGAGGGCGTTCGAACACGGTGGTGAGGTGTTGGAGCAGAGTCTCGAACGGTATCGGGCTGCATCCAAACGCGCGACTAGAAACGGCCTCGGTGTCAACGCGGGACATGACCTCGACCGCGCAAACCTGCCGACCTACCTCACGTTGCCAGGCATCGACGAGGTCTCCATTGGGCACGCCTTGATCGCGCGCGCGCTCTTCGTCGGGTTGGGGACTATGGTCGAGGAATACCTACGAATTACCGACTCGCGTTGACAGCGAAGCCGACTTTCCTAGAGTGCTCCCGCCATGGCGAACCGGTCCCATAGCAACCCGCTCACCGCTATCCTGAGCGGGCTGCTCGACCAGCGAAGTAAAGATCCGAAAGTCGCACCCGTGCCGAGACGCGTTCGGCTCGACGGGCGGACGTGTCTGGTCACCGGCGCCAATAGCGGGCTCGGCAAGGCGGTCGCGATTCGACTGGCAAGCCGCGGCGCGCACGTGATCATGGCATGCCGGAGCGGGATCCCTGAAGCTGGCGACGACGTTCGCGCCGCGAGCGGAAGCGACAGCGTCGAAATGATTCAGGTCGACCTCAGCGACTTCGATTCGATGACCGCCTTCTGCGACGAGCTGCGTGATCGACGCATTACGCTCGATGTTGCCGTGTTCAATGCAGGCGTCGTTCCAGTGACCTCCCGCACGAGCAAGCACGGCCTCGAGTTGATGTTCGCGGTGAATTTCCTCGCGAAGTTCGTCGTGCTCGACCGCCTGCTCCACGACGGGGTCATCCCGAACGCGGTCTACGGCAACAATTCGCGTGCCGAGGATCCCCCGCGGGTGATTTTCGTTTCATCGGAGACCCACCGGAGCTCGATCCCAATTGACTTCGACACGTTCGGCGAACCAAACGAATATGGCGTGGCCGATGGAGTGAAATACTACGGCCTCAGCAAGCTGCACCTAACGACCTTTTTCCAAGAGCTGTCGAGGCGCCTCAACCCTGGCGGCAACGGCAACGTTCCGGATGTCTGCGTGCACGCCATTTGTCCTGGCGCGATCAACTCCAACATGGCGCGTGAGGCGCCTACCTGGCTCAAGCCCATCCTCAAGCCGGTGATGGCCGTATTCTTCCAGAGTCCCGAGAAGGCTTCGATCCCGGTCGATTACCTGGTGGCCGCCGACGAGATGGGCGCGAAGACCGGCGAGTACATGCACATGCTGCGGGTCAAGGAATCATCGGAGCCCTCGATGGACCCCGAGAAGGGTGCCTTGCTCTGGAGCAAGACCGAGGAGCTTCTTCGCAGGCACGATGTGACGTAGGACAATCGAATGACTGACGAGCTGAGCAAAGAAGAGAAGCAAATCGTCGATGGAACCGTGTGGAACCAATTCTGCGATACGCTGAAGATGGCCGGGAACGTGGTCCTCGGTCCAAACACGCCGAGCGACCCCATGAATCGGATGGAAGGTTTCCGGTACTTGAGCCGGATTACGCGCGCGGCACTGCAGACGTTCGTCGAGCACAACGACCCGCTTGCGCCGGTGCTTCAGCGTGTGGTGCACGAGACGGCGAAAATGGGCGCCGACCACCCGGACAACTACTACCAGAACGCGGCAATTGGCGGCGAGCACGAGTACCGCATCCGTGGCCATCGCGGGTCGGTTCACTACCTGGGTTTTTTCACGCAGATGGGCAACTACGGTCAGGGCCGTGGCATGCCACCGACGGGGTACCTCGAAGCCTCGTCGCTAGAGATCGAGCCGGACGGGCGCTTTGAGATCATTCTCAGCACCGAAGAGAAGCCCGGCAATTGGCTGCCGATGGAAAAGGAAACCGGCACGCTCATCGTGCGCCAGACGTTCCTGGATCGTGAGAACGAAACCGTTGCTGAGCTCGAAATCGAGCGGATCGGCGGGGACGGCCGGCCGTCGCCCTTTGACCCCGTGAAGTGCGCGGAGGGTCTGATCACGTCGGCCGGCCTCGTTGCCGGGGCGGCCATGATGTTCGCGAGCTGGGCGGAGAACTTCAAGAAGGGCACGAACGAGCTCCCCCGGATGCCACAAGAGGTGTCGAACCAGGCGGGCGGTGTGTCCGATATCGCCTACTACCACAGCTACTGGAAGCTCGCGCCGGACGAAGCGCTCGTGATCGAGGCGACGCCCCCGGAGTGTGAGCACTGGAACTTCCAGCTCAACAATTACTGGATGGAGTCACTCGATTACCGCTACTACCCGATCCACGTGAACAAGCACACGGCGAAGTATCGCCCCGACGGCTCCGTGCAAGTGGTCGTGGCGGCGCAAGACGAGGGCTTCGACAATTGGATCGATACCGTGGGCCATGAAGAGGGCACGATGTTGTGGCGATGGGTACGCGCAAACGAGCACCCACAGCCCCAGACGCGAGTGGTGAAGCTCTCGGAGCTATGAGGCCCTCGATGTCGCCGAGCGACGTCACGGCCGCCTTCGACCGTCCGTACCGGCCGAAGGCGATCGCGATCGCGAACCGAGTAGGGCGACTCCTGTCTGGTATCGGTATCGGGGCAAAGCCGATCACCGTGAACGACGTCCTGTCGGATGCGCGTCGCAAGGCGGGGCTGAGCGACTTCGGCGACGAGGGTTTCCTCGAACCCCTCGAAGTCCTAGCCGACTCGATCAATCGAGAGGCGGCGCTGAACCCGGTGGGTCACATGATCATTCGAGGCCGGATTGTTGGGGTGCTCAGGAACAAGCTGGTGGCGCAGGACAACATCAAGCGGCACCCGGAGATCCTCGATATTCCGGTCGAGGCGCCCATCATCGTAGCGGGATTGGCCCGCACCGGGACGACCATGCTGCATCGCCTGATCGCGCAGGACCCGGCGATTCGATCGCTGGCCTCCTGGGAAGCGATCAATCCCGCGCCCGCGAAACCCACCACCGGGCAGAAGAGAGACCCGCGATTTGCGCAGGCCGCCGCGGCCGCCAAGGGGCTCAAGTACATGTCGCCCGGCTTCTTCGCGATTCATCCCGCCGAGCCGGATGCACCCGAGGAGGAAGTGATCCTCCTCGAGCAGGCGTTCCTGACCACGACGCCCGAGGCGATGATGAACGTGCCGACGTACTCCAAGTGGCTGGAGGTGCAGGATCACGTGCCCGCCTACCAGGCGTTGAAGAGGATGATGCAGTACCTGCAATGGCAGCGACCTGGTATCGGCAAAGACGTGCGCTGGGTGCTCAAGACGCCTCACCACCAAGAGTACTTCGATCCGCTCCTCGAGGTGTTTCCCAACGCGACCATTGTCCACACGCACCGTGACCCACTCAAGACGAGCCCGTCGCTCTTCAGCATGCTCACCCACCTGCAGATGATTTTCAGCGACGATGTCGACCCCCACCGAGTGGCAAGCCATTGGCTCGGCAAGATCGAGAACATGGCGCGGCGCACGTTGGCTACGCGGGAGCGGCTCAACGACAAGGGCTTCATCGACGTTTCATACTACGACCTGATCAAAGACCCGATGCCCGAAGTCGAGCGCATCTACGAAGCGGCGGGCGCGCCCCTCGCCGCCGATGCCCGACAGGCGATGCAGTCCTCTCGCAAGGTCAACAAGCAACACAAGTACGGTCGCCACGCATATTCCCTAGCGGACTTTGGCATGACCAAAGACGATGTAGAAGCCCGAATCGCCCCCTACCGCGCCCGCTTCAAAGTCCCCTACGAATAGGAAAAGCGGATAGTATCGGGCCCGATGTTGAGCGACGTGGGGGCGGTTCCGTTTTGGCAGCGTTTGATCTCGTTGTTTGGGCTGTTTGCGATGGTGGGCATCGCGTGGCTCCTCTCCAACCACCGTGACCGAGTGCCGTGGCGGGTGATCGGCTGGGGTATCGGCTTGCAGGTGTCGTTCGGCGTCCTCGTGATGAAGACCGACGTTGGACTTCGCCTGTTCGCGGTTCTGAACGACGTGGTCATTGCCTTGCTGGGGGTCACTGCGCAGGGCACCGAGTTCATCT
>JAUXFZ010000117.1 GCA_030622585.1 Myxococcales bacterium | reverse complement strand
GAAATGAGAACAAGCTCAAGGTCCGGCAGCCGCTCGCCGAGGCGATTGTCGTCGTCGCCGACGACACGGAGCGACAGGCAATCGACCGCTTCGCGACCGCGATTCGCGAAGAGCTCAATGTGCGCGAGCTTGGCTTTACTCAACAACCGCACAAGTACGTCGAGTTCGAGCTGGTGCCGAACTTCCGCGTCCTCGGGCCGAAGCTCGGCAAGCAAGTCCCGGCCTGCAAGAAGGCCCTCGCCGAAGCGGACGGATCCGCCCTTTACGTCGAGATGGAAGAGAACGAAAGAATCGTCGTCGCGCTGCCGGACGGGCCGATCGAGCTCACCCGAGACGAGGTCGAGGTGCGATTGAGCGCGCGCGAAGACTTCGCAGCCGCATCGGGTGCCGGCCAAGTCGTCGTGCTCGACACGCGCGTCAACGACAGCCTACGCCGCGAAGGTTTGGCCCGTGAGGTGATCAATCGCATCCAGCGAGCACGCAAGGCCATGGACTTGGCCTACGAAGCGCGAATCGAGGTGAGCTGGAACGCGGACGGAGCCCTGGCCGAAGCCATCGAAGAGCATGCGGAACGCATCGCGTCCGAAACCCTCGCCTCGAGCTTCGCCCGGGGCGGCGCGGACACCAGCAGCGAACACGACACCGAGATCGAAGGCACCTCGCTAGGCCTCGAGATCACCCAGGCGTAGCGGCGCCGGCGCTGCCCGCCCGCTTCTCACGGCGTCCCTCGACGAAACCTTCGATCAGAATCAGCGCGACGCCGATCGTGATCCATGCGTCGGCGACATTGAAGGTTGGGTACGCCCAGCGGTCGTTGAGATGAAAACGGACGAAGTCGACGACGTAGCCCAGCCGCACGCGGTCCACGAAGTTCCCGGCGGCGCCCGAGATGATCAGCGGAACGCTGATCGCGAACAGTGTGCCCCCGCGACCCGTGACGAACATCCACAGAAGCAGGAACACGGCCCCGGCCGCGGCGATGTAGAACACGCCCTTGCGAACCAGGGTCGGCATATCGCGCATGAACCCAAAAGCCGCCCCGCAGTTCTCTGCGTATCGAAACTCGAGATAGCCCTCGATGAGGACCACCGGCGGCCGCTGGGCACGCTGGGGCTGGATTCGGCCGTATTCATTGGGCTCGCAGGCGGGATCCGAGGCGATCGGCGAGGGCTGAGACAGCTGGTCGAGCGCCCAGTGCTTGCTGCCGAGGTCCGCGGCTGTGAAGAGCGCGGCAGCCGCCAGGCAGAGGATGAGGGCTTTTCGGGAGCGGGGTGTGCGAGTCACGGCGGGCGACTCTAACAGTTGGATTTCGTGGGTCAAATCACCTTTCAGCGGCCGCGTGACAGGGCGTGACACACGGGCCAAGACAATCTTCCCTAGCGTAACATCCTATAATTACAGACGTTTGCCGAATTGTGACACAAAAGCCCTGGCGCATGTATCACGTTGTGTTACAAATGGGTCATGAGCGACGAAGACGACAAGAAGGGCCGGACGGAGGGCAGGAAAGAGCGGGTGCTGCATACCCGCGTGCCGGCGGTCCTCGAGCAGGAACTCAAGCGGGTCGCCAACGCCTGGCGAGTTCCCGTGTCCAACGTCGTTCGCGCGCTCCTCGAGGATGCGCTCGACACGCTCGAGCACCTGAGCGGGAGCTCGGACGCACCCGAGCCAGCAGAGGCGCCAACACCTGCTGCGGCGCCTCTCGAGGGCGCCGTCGGCGTGACGCCGATCACCCTCGTGCACGACGCCGTCTGCGGGGTGACCGGCGACGCGCTCCCCGCGGGGTCCGAGGCCTACATGGTCTTGTTCGATGACCCCGGCCGCAAGCTGATTACGGGCAGGGACGCCCTGCCCCGTGCATCGACACCCAAACAGGAGAAAGCCGATGACTGAGCAAGAAAAAATCCAAGCCACCATTGAAGAAAATGTCAACGTAGCTGTCGACCAAGTCACCAAGACCGCCGAGAGCGTCGCGACGCTGGGCCGCAAGGTCACCGGCCTGTGGCTCGGGGTCTCGCGCACCGCGATCGAAGCCGCTGCCACTACCCTCACCAGCACATCGGAGATGATCAGTAGCATCGCCGGGTCGATGGGTGAGCTTTCCGATCGCGTCGACGGCTCCAACAAGAACGCTTGATCCCAAGTCGACGGGCCGGTGGAAACGGCCTGGGCAGACCCAGGCCGTTTCTACGCGCCCTGGCCTGTTCTAGTGGCCGGCCCTGGGGGCGTGAGAGAGTCGACGCTCTTCCCGCAAATGACGGAACGCGTTGATGCCCCAGCGGGTGATGAAGTACAGGGGCAGCCCGATGATCAGGCCGCACACCAGCGCGCCCATCCAAAGTTCCCCGCCCGTGCCGGCCAAGAGCCTGCCCGTGTCGCTCCAGAACTCGGTCTCGAGGAGACGCTCGACGCCATCGTGCTTGAGAGCCCGGCCGGTGTCCCCGAGCCAGGTCTTGATGGTGGAGCGTGTGACCTCCTTCTCCGGATGCAGCACCGCCGCACCGACAGACCAGGTCGCGTAGTACAGCGGCACAGCGGTAAACGGATTGCTGATGAACAAGATCGGAATGCCCGACAGCTTGTTAGCGCGAAGAAGCGCGGCGGTGAGGAGGTAAAAGACGATCTGAAATCCGAGGGTCGGCGTAAACGCGATCATCGAGCCGATGAACACGCCCCAGGCGATGCGGTGAGGCGTATCGTCGAGGTGCAGAATGTTATGGAAGACGATCTGCTGGAGACGTCGCCACAGCTCTCTCGGCGTCATCCGGGGTCACCCCAAGCGCCGCCTCCCGGCGTTTCGATACGCAGGACGTCACCCGGCGAGACCTCGACGGTGACGCGATGAGCGAGCTCCTTGCCGTTGAGAAGGTTCATTCCACGGGCTCCTGGACCGCCGCCGCGCATACCATAGGGGGGAACGATACGCCGCTCGGAGAGCACCGAAACCCGCATCGGAGCCAAAAATTCGAGCTCGCGAATCAACCCGTCACCCCCGGCGTGCGCGCCCGCTCCACCGGAGCCGTGCCTAAGCTCGAACCGACGGACCCTTATCGGAAAGCGGGTTTCGAGGACCTCTGGGTCGGTGCATTTCGAGTTGGTCATATGGGTGTGCACGCCCGACGCGCCCGCTTGGCGTCCGGTCCCCCCTGCTCCGCCTCCGAGGGTCTCGTAGTACGCGAAGCGATCGTCCCCGAACGTAACATTGTTCATGGTCCCCTGGCTTGCCGCAGCGAGACCGAGTGCGCCGAATAAAACGTCTACGATGCGCTGCGAGGTTTCGACGTTCCCAGCCGCGACCGCGGCATTGGGCCCGGGCGAAAGAAGCGACCCTTCCGGGATTCGAACGGTGACGGGGCGCAGGCAACCGCTGTTGAGCGGGATCGGCTTGCCGACCAACACGCGTAGAACGTAGAGGACGGCGGCCATCGTGACCGCCCGCGGTGCGTTGAGGTTGTTGCTGAGCGCGCCGTCCGTTCCCTCGAAATCGATGTCCATCGTGGAGCCACGGACGGTGATCCGCACCGCAATCCGCGCCCCGTCGTCCATCTGGTCCTCGAATGTATGCAGGCCATCCGGTAGGCGCTCGATCGCGCGCGCGGTCAGCACGGCCGCGTTGTCTTGGATGTGTTGCATGTATGCGACGACGACCTCGGTCCCGTAGCGCGCGAGGAGTTCGTCGAGTAGCTGAGTGCCCTTCTCGTTGGCCGCGATCTGCGCCTGCACGTCGGCGATGTTTTGCTGAGGGTTCCGCGCCGGGTACGGGCCGCCGGTCAACACGGCGAGGAGGTCGGCCTCTGCGAAAACTCCGCCGCGGACGACCTCGAGGTTCCGCAGCACGACCCCCTCTTCCTGAAGCGTAGTGGAGAATGCTGGCATCGAACCCGGCGTCAGCCCCCCGACATCGGCGTGGTGTCCGCGTGACGCGACGACGAAGCGAAGCGCGCCAGCGTCGTCGTGCACAGGGGTGACAACCGTAATGTCCGGAAGGTGCGAACCACCCCCCGCGGGGTCGTTGGTGACGAATACCTGCCCAGGCTTCGTCGCAGGATGCGCGGCAAGTACGGCACGCACCGATTCTCCCATGGCTCCTAGATGCACCGGAATGTGGGGCGCATTGGCCACGAGGCCCCCATCCGCGTCGAACACCGCGCACGAGAAGTCGAGGCGATCACGAATATTGGTGCTCATCGCAGTTCGTTGCAGGACCACGCCCATCTGCTCCGCGATCGACTTGAACTGGTTGTGGAATACCTCGAGCAGAACCGGGTCGAGGTGCGTGTCGGCAGCTTCCCGCCGCGCGTCGGCTTCGATGTCTCGGAGGATCAGGTAGTCGCGCCCGTCGCGAGTAGCGATGAACCCTTCGTCGACCACGACCGTCGCAGTGGCGTCCAGGATCAGCGCAGGTCCGCGAATTCCGACATCGATAGGGAGATCCTCGCGACAGTAGACCGGCGCTTCGACCGGCGCACCACCCGACCAAAGCATTGCGGTGCGTTCAGCCTTGCCCGAGCCTGGCTTCGCGACGGGGAGCGCCGGCTTGCTGCCACTCAGCTCGACAGTGACGCGAAGCGTGGCCGCTTCGATGGTGTGCTCGCGCCGAACGTATCCGAATTCGCGTCGATGAAGTGCCTCGAACGCGACGCGCATCCCGCGGGAGTCGCCCCAGTCGACGGCCAACGCCGTTTCCGTGCCCCGGTAGCGAAGCGCAACCTGGCGACGGATGTGCCACTCGGCGCCGGGCCCGGAGTCCTTTTCGAGCGCGGCCCGTCCCGAAGCCTCGAGCTCCGCGAACGCGGTCTGCCATCGTTCGGGCAGCGGTTCCCTCAAACTTGCCCGTCCTGCGTCTCGCTCGCCATGCCATTCGAAGTTGGCAACTCCCATTCCGAAGGCCGACAGCACGCCGGCGTACGGATGGAACACCAGGCTCCGTATCCCCAGTCGGCGCGCAATGAGGCACGCGTACTGGCCACCTGCGCCGCCGAAGACCACCATGCCGTGCGTGCGCACATCATGCCCGCGGCCGACCGATACCTTCTGAATCGCGGCCGCCATGTTGTCGACGGCGACGCGCAGGAAACCGTGCGCGACGTCGGAGGAGGTTCGTTCGACACCCAGCGCGCGAAGGGATTCTGCGATCTCATGCAGCTTCTCGAGAGGTCTTCGTTGGTCGAGCGCAAAAGGGAATCGATCGGCCGCGATGCGCCCCAGACAGAGCGCCACATCGGTCAGCGTGAGCTCGCGTCCATCGGGGTTCCCGTAGCAAAGCGGTCCGGGGTCTGCTCCAGCGCTTTCAGGGCCGACGGTCATGCGTTGCCCTTCGAGTTTGCAGATCGAACCGCCTCCCGCCGCGACGGTATGAAGCTCGATCATCGGCGCGCGGATCCGGATTCCGCCAATCTGGCTTTCGAACACCCTTGCCACCTCACCGTCGTAGCGCGATACGTCGGTGGACGTTCCACCCATGTCGAAGCCGATCACTTCCGCGAGACCGAGCTCCGTGGCGACCACACTGGTGGCGACGACGCCGGCGGCTGGGCCCGAAAGCACCGCGTCCCGTCCGATGAAATCCGCAGCGTCGACCAACCCGCCGTTGCTCTGCATCATTCGTAGGCGGCCCATTCCGAGCTCTTTCTCGAGCTCCGTCAGATAGTGCGTAAGCAACGGTGTGAGGTACGCATTGGCCACCGCGGTATCCGTGCGACCGAGCAGCCCGATCTCGTTTGAGATCTCGCTGGACACCGAAACGTGTGAGAAGCCTGCCTCCATCGCGATCGCTGCCACTCGATGTTCGAGGCCGCCGTCGCGGTACGCGTGCATCAGCGCGACCGCCACCGATTCGGCGCCGCGACCGCGCGCCTTCTCGAGGGCACCGCGGAGTGCGTTCGTGTCTAGGGTTTGAAGGGGCGAGCCGTCGGCGGCCATCCGCGCACCCACCTCGATGACCGCGCTGGCGAGCGGCTCGGGTCTCTCGATGTCGAGCGCAAACAGCTCGGGCCGCGTCTGATCGCCGAGCCGGCTCAAGTCCCCGAGGCCTTCGTTGGCGACCAGGACGCACCGGCTACCGTGCCGTTCGAGTAGGGCGTTGGTGGCGAGCGTGGTGCCCATCCGCACCTCGCTCGGAGGGATGGGCTCGTCCGGTCCAAGGCCCAGCAGAGCGCGGATGCCTTCGAGCGGCGCCCCATCCGAGGAGAGGACTTTTGTCACCCGGAGGGCGCCGGTGGCGGCGTCACGATGGATGCAGTCCGTGAACGTCCCTCCACGGTCGATCCAGAACTGGTGCCGGGGGGCGGGCCGTGCCATCGAACCGTGCATCGAAGCACGGCCGCACACGGGGTCAAGAGATACGCTACGATCTGCCCCTCGGCGTGCAGGCCCACCCCGAATGGCTTACAAGAACAGCACAAATGGCCCGTCCGACCCAGACCGGCTGCAATTTTCTGGTTTTCAAATGAGTTTCCTGGACTTATACAGGCCAGCAAGTCAATGAATCTGAGGACGATGGACACGGAAGAATTTACTGTTTCGTCCGTGATACCTGCGAGTCCAAACCGTATTTATTCCGCGTGGATGGACGAACGCCATCACACCGCATTCACAGGCGCGCGGGCTACGGTGGACCCCTGGGTAGGCGGCCGAGTCGTTTCGGACGATGGTTTCATCGATGCGACCCACGTCTACCTGGTGACTGGCAGCCGGATCGCCATGACCTGGCGGACCCGTGATTTTCCCAAGGGTTCCAACGACTCGCACGTGGATATCACGTTTGAGCCGGTCGCTGGCGGGACCAAGATTGAAGTCACCCAAAGCAAGATCCCTCCGGGCCTCGGCACGGCGTGCCAGAAGCTCTGGAAGAAGCTGTACCTCGACTCGATGACCAAGTACTTCGGCGAGCCGGAGGCCATGCGGGTTGCGTACAAGGCCGCGAAGAAAGCCGGGCATCTGCCGCTGTCTGGCATCAAAGCGAGCCGACCGGCGCCGAGACGCCCTTTCGTTCCGCCTTCGCAGCTACCGGTCGAGGAGCCGGATGAAGACGAGGAGGAGGAAGAGGACAAGCCCAAGAAGACCCGCAAGCGCATCGAGTCCAAGACGATCGACCTGCGGGAGCTCGCGCGGGCGCAGGCCGCTGCGCGCAAGGACGCGGCGAAGCGCAAGGCTGAGCTCAAGAAGAAGGCCGATGCGGTGCGCCGGCTCGCCGAAGCCGCCGAGAAGAAGGTCGAGGCCAAGAAAAAGGCGGAGCTGCTCAGAATCAAGAAGGCCGAGGCCAGGCGGAAGGCCGCCGAGAAGAAGAAGGCTGACCTCGAAAAGCGGCAGGCCGCTGCCAAGAAGAAGGCTGAAGCCAAGAAGAAGGCTGACGCTCTGAAGCAGAAGAAGGCGGCCGCGAAG
>JAUXFZ010000102.1 GCA_030622585.1 Myxococcales bacterium | reverse complement strand
GTTGGGGTCGACAACCTCAACGACTACTACGACCCGGCTCGCAAGCACGCGAACTTGCAGGAGGTCCGTGCCACAGCTCCGGACCCGGAGAAATTCATCTTCCACACCAAGGACATCCGAGACGAGGACGCGATGGAGAGCGTGTTCGCGGAGCACGATTTCGACGCGATCATCCACCTCGCTGCGATGGCGGGCGTCCGTGCCTCTATCGAGGACCCGAAGCTCTACTTCGACGTAAACCTCGGGGGCACACTCACACTCCTTCAGGCAGCGCAGCGGCATGGCCAGCCGCCGTTCGTCTTCGCGTCGACCTCCTCGGTGTACGGCCGGACGACAGTGATCCCGTTCATCGAGACCGACAGCGCCGACCGCCCCCTCGCTCCATACCCGGCCAGCAAGCGGGCTGCCGAGCTCCTCGGTCATTCGTACTTCCACCTCTTCGGGCAAAATTTTACAGCGCTGCGCTTCTTCACCGTCTATGGCAAGCGCGGCCGGCCGGACATGATGGCCTACTTGGTGCTGGACAACATTTTTCACGGCAAAGAAGTCCCTGTGTACAACGGCGGGCAGATGCACCGGGACTGGACGTACGTGGACGACATCGTGCAGGGTCTGCTCGCCGCGGCGGATCGGCCCCTCGGGTACGAGGTGATCAATCTTGGGCGCGGCAACCCCACGCTACTGGCCGATTTCGTTCGGCTGATCGAGGGACAGGCAGGCAAGGCATCCAGCCTGATCGACAGGCCCATGCCGCCCGCAGACATGGAGTACACCTACGCCAACATCAACCGTGCAAAAGAGCTCCTCGACTACGCGCCCACGATCACCGTAGAGCAGGGGGTTCGAGAGTTCTGGCTGTGGTACCAGGATGCGGTCATGGGGAGCAGTCGATGATGGGCCGACTCAAGACGCGCACCTCGCAGTTCTTGATCGACATCAGCGTCCTGATGCTGGCCTTCTTTTTGGCGATGCTCGTCCGTTTCGACTGGGCCGTGCCTAGGGTGATGTTCCGGCAGCTCACGATTGTGTTGCCGTACGTGGTGCTGCTGCAATACGCTTTCCTGTCCGGCTTTGGGATCACTCGTTTTTCGTGGCGCTACATCAGCCTGCGAGACACCGTTCGGATCTTCACGGCGGTTGCGTCTGCCGCAATCTTCTTGGTCGCGCTTCGGTTCCTGAGCCCGGTGCTCGTCGACAGTTTTCCGCTCGCGCGCTACGGCATCGTGCCGCTCGGCGTACTGCTCGGCGACTTCGTGTTGTCGTTCATCGGGCTAACTGGGGTCAGGGCACTTCGACGAATCCTCGGTGAACGCCTCGCGTCCAATCAACACAAGCCGGAAGAATCGCTGCGTGTGCCGACACTCCTCGTCGGCGCGGGGCAAGGTGGCGTCCTGATCGCCCAAGAGATCGCGCGGCGGCCCGACCTCGGCATCCTGCCGATCGCGTTCGTCGACGACGACCCTGTGAAACAGGGCGCTGTGATTCATGGGATCAAGGTGCAGGGGACCACAAAGGAGCTCCTGCGCCTCGCCCAACGCCATAGAGCCGAGCAAGCGCTCATCACGATTTCGAACGCGCCGGGGTCCGCAATCCGTCGGATTACAGACAGCTGCAAAGAAGCAGGGCTCACGGTGAAAATCGTTCCCGGGGCCTATGAAATCGTTGGAGGACGCGTGAACCTGTCGCGTATTCGCGAGGTGGTCATCGAAGACCTTCTACGGCGTGAGCAGGTCAAGCTCGACACCGAATCGGTTGCCGATGTCGTTCGCGGGCAGCCGGTGCTGGTGACGGGCGCAGGCGGGAGTATCGGCTCGGAGCTGTGCCGCCAGGTGGCTGCATATCGCCCTTCCCGCCTCGTGCTGGTCGAGCGCGCCGAGAACAATCTGTTCGAGATTCATTGTGAGCTCAGTGGTCGCTTCCCGGACCTCGATATCGTGCCCTGCGTGGCCGACATCACGGACGTGCCCCGTATCACTCAGGTGTTCCGCGACCACCGGCCGATGATCGTCTTCCATGCGGCGGCGCACAAACACGTTCCGATGATGGAATGGAACCCAGCGGAGGCAGTGAAGAACAACGTTCTCGGTACTCAGATGGTCGCCGATTTGGCCGACAGCCTCGCCGTAGAGCGGTTCGTCATGGTGTCGACCGACAAAGCGGTGAACCCCACTTCGGTGATGGGCGCCACGAAGCGGGCGGCGGAGCTCTACGTTCAGGCGCTTTCGCTTCGCAGCGCAACTCACTTTTCGACGGTGCGCTTCGGCAACGTTCTCGGGTCGGCGGGCAGTGTCATTCCGATCTTTCGCAAACAGATTCAGGATGGCGGTCCCATTACGGTGACGCATCCAGACATGACTCGTTACTTCATGACCATTCCGGAAGCAGCGCAACTGATCATGCAGGCGGGAGCGCTGAGCCAGGGCGGCGAGACGTTCATCTTGGACATGGGGCAACCCGTGCGCATCGTCGACTTGGCGCACGATTTGATCCGGCTGAGCGGACTCGAGCCTGACAAGGATATCGAGATTCGATTCACAGGTGTTCGCCCTGGGGAGAAGCTGTTCGAGGAGCTTTCGACGACGAGCGAAGGTATCGAGCGCACGACTCACCCGAAGATCTTCACCGGAAGCTACGAGTCGCCGCACTTGCCCGCCCTACGCGCCCAGTTCGAGACGCTGGCCGGGCTCTGCAAGACGGCCAACCCGGAGGCCATATGTCGGGCTCTGACGGAAGTTGTTCCCGAGTACGGTGACGGCGGAGCGGGCAGCGAGCCCCCCTCGCGACCGAGCCGCACCGTTCGAGAATCCAAACCCATGGAGCGTGCATGAAAATTCTGGTCACGGGAGGAGCGGGCTTCATCGGCAGTCATGTCGCAGATGCAGCCGTCGAGGCAGGCCACGACGTCCTGGTCGTGGACGATCTCAGCACGGGACGGACAGAGAACCTGCCCGCGAGCGCGGATTTTCATCCGATCGACATTCGGAATGCGAAAGTGCTGCGGGAGCTAGCCCTTCACTTCAAGCCCGACGCGATCAGTCATCACGCCGCGCAGGCGAGCGTTTCGGTCAGCGTTCGGGAGCCGGTGTTGGATGCCGACATCAATTTGATGGGCTCACTCAATGTGGCGAACGTGGCGCTCGAATGTGGCAGCCGGTTGATCTTCTCGAGCACTGGGGGAGCCCTCTATGGCGAGGTCCCGGATGGGCAAGTCGCCGGCGAAGAGTGGCCCGCGTCGCCGAAAAGCCCCTATGCGTGCAGCAAGGCCAGCTTCGAGCTGTACCTGCGAGCGTTCGGCCATGAATCTGGTCTGCGCTATACGATCCTCCGCTACGCCAACGTCTACGGGCCGCGGCAGGACCCTCACGGCGAAGCCGGCGTAGTTTCGATATTCGTTCAGCGGCTGCTTCGCGGCGAGCCGATTCAGGTCAATGCCCGCACCCGACAAGGGGACGACGGCTGCGTTCGCGATTACGTGTACGTCGGTGATTCTGTCAGGGCGAACCTGGCGGCTTTTGAGGGTGTGCTCGACGGCCGTACGATCAACATCGCCAGCGGAGTCGCCACCACGACGCGGGCTCTTGCCGAGCGACTCGCAGTTCTCGTCGACCGGCCGGCGATTGTCAATGACGGCCCTCACCGCGCAGGCGACCTCGAGCGCTCCGTTCTGGATCCCGCCGTCATGGTGTCGATTCTCGGGGAGCCGACTCCGTTGGAGCGAGGTTTGACGGCAACGACCGAATGGTTCCGCAGTCAGGTGCGACCCTGATGAGCGAGCGGATTGCAGTCGTGGGGCTTGGGTATGTGGGCCTTCCGGTGGCCTTGGCGTTTGCCCGAAAATTCCCAGACACGGTCGGCTTCGACATCTCCCTGGACCGAGTCAAATCGCTTGCGAACAGGCACGATTGGACCGGCGAGGTAGCCGAGGCTGAGCTGCGTGACACGACGCTCAAGTTCACCAACGACCCAGCGGACCTCCGAGGCAGCACCTTCTTCGTCGTCGCGGTCCCGACCCCCATCGATGCCGATCGGCGGCCGGACCTCGGGCCGCTCATGTCCGCGACGCGACTGGTGGCCACTGCACTCGCCCCGGGGGCTGTGGTCGTATACGAGTCGACTGTCTATCCCGGCGTGACCGAGGAGCAGTGCGGGCCGCTGTTGGCGGAAACCTCCGGCCTTCGTCAGTCCCGAGACTTCAAGCTCGGCTATTCGCCCGAGCGAATCAATCCGGGCGACAAGCTCCACACGTTCGAGAAAATCATCAAGGTCGTCTCGGGTGAGGACGCGGAGGCCCTGGATCGCGTCGCGCGCGTCTACGAGGAAGTGGTGGACGCGGGCGTTCATCGTGCGTCTTCGATCAAGGTCGCCGAAGCGGCGAAGGTCATCGAGAACACGCAGCGCGACCTCAACATTGCGTTGATGAACGAGCTCTCCCTGATCTTCGATCGTATGGGCATCCGAACACAGGATGTGCTCGAGGCGGCCGGAACCAAATGGAATTTCCTGCGGTTCACGCCCGGTCTGGTGGGAGGGCACTGCATCGGGGTCGACCCTTACTATCTCACCGCGAAGGCCGAAGCGCTGGGGTACCATCCCGAGGTCATTCTCGCGGGGCGTCGCATCAACGACGACATGGGCCGTCACCTCGCACGGCGAACCATCAAACTGCTGCGCGAGCAGGATCACGCGATCAAAGGAGCACGCATCGGGGTGGTGGGACTCACCTTCAAAGAGAATGTGCCTGACCTGCGCAATAGCCGCGTCCCCGATGTCATCAACGAGCTCCGTGAGTACGGCATTGACCCCATCATCCACGACCCGCTGGCGTCCGCTGAGGAGGCACTGCGCGAGTATGGCATCGAGCTCCGGCCGTTCGACGCGTTGACCGATCTCGACGGCGTCATCTTCGCTGTCCCCCATCGACAATCCGTCGAGCAACTCGACCGCATAGTGGCTGGCGTCCGTAAGGGCGGACTCTTCATCGACGTGAAGTCGCTGATCAGCCCAGGCGACCTGAGAAGCGACCTGCGCTACTGGAGCCTATGAAGCGGTCTAGAACATGCGCGCTGGGACGAAAATGATGTCCCCCGCTGCGACTTCGATGTCCTCAGCCTGCCCCTTGGTGACGCGTGCTACCGGGACCCGGTAGCGGATGATCTCGTCGGCGACGTGCCTCGTGACGACCGTTCCGTCACGATCGGCCAGCGAAGAAAAGCCACCGGCCATGCTGATCGCTTGCACGACCGTCATGCCGGGCTCGAGAGGGAACGTACC
The DNA here is from genome assembly GCA_030622585.1 of Myxococcales bacterium. Classification (GTDB taxonomy): domain Bacteria; phylum Myxococcota_A; class Polyangia; order Polyangiales; family Houyiibacteriaceae; genus SG8-38. The sequence goes on along the minus strand of JAUXFZ010000102.1, from coordinate 2,460 downwards.
CGGATTGGCTACAGCGCCCACCACGCTGACGCGCTTCGACGAATAGGCATCGACATATACCGAGACGTGCGGGTTGCGTAAGAGGTCGCGCTCTCGGAGCTCGGTTTGGATCTTTTCCGCCACCTGGGTCGGTTCGAGGCCGCTGACCTCGATGGCGCCGAGGAGCGGGAAGTTGATGGTGCCGTCAGGAGCAACCTGGTGGCTGCCTGTCATGGCGTCCTCGCCGTAAACGCGCACCGAGAAGACATCACCTGGCCCGAGGGTGGTGTCGTCGGTGGCTGGCGGCGGCACTTCAGTGGTTTGGACACCCCGATTGCTACATGCGGGGGAACCGAACGCTAAGAGCACGAGAGCCGTGATCAGTAGAAGACGCGAAGACCAAGCCATGCTTCAAATTTCTGATAATTCGACGCGGGATCGAGCAGCGCCCCTGTTCCAGCGTATTGGAAGTTGGTGAAATCCGCCAGGTAGCCGAGCTCCCCGAACAGGGCCAGCCAGGCTTTGAACCGGTATTCGCCGAAGATGCCCGCGTAGACACGGATGTCTTCCCGATGGGGTTGGTTCCCGAGCAGCGTGCCGTCCGGACTCAGCGCGAGCCCGGACTTGTCGAACGAGACCCACCCCGTGATGCCGAGTTGGAGCGCACCGCGGAGCGTGAACTGAGCGTTCGTGTGGAGCCGGTTCACGGTGGTAAAATTGCCGATGAACGACGGGCGAATGTCACGGAGGTAGCCTGCGACCAGCGCGATGGTGGGCCGAGGTCGCCAGCGTGTGTCGACTCGGGCGATCACGCCGTCGTAGTCCTCTCCAATCGCGTAGAACCCGGCGGCGTATCCGATCATCGTCGTGAGCGAGAACCTCTCCGTGATCGCGCCGTTGTACCCAACCATGTTCGAGACCCGGTTGTTCTTGGACAACAGCGTCGGAGAGGAAAGAATCTCATCTGGGTTTTGGTACGTTTGGTGGGCGTACTCGAAGGTGTAGGTCAGGGCCGACGTCGGAAAGAACAGCCAATTCAACGACGCCGGCACTCGATGAGTCATGTTGTTGCCATAGCCGTAGATGTCCGCGTCGAAGAACTCCAGGGCGTTCGTATAGCCCACTCGCCCTTCGAGGACCTGGCTCTTGCTACGGCCCACGAAGGCGATTGTGGCCTGGTTGTGGTTGCGGCCGTAGCTGATCGTGGTGCCCTGCTGGGTATTCGGATCGGAGAAGGGACGCACCGTTCGACGGAAGATGTCCAGCACTTGGAGGGAAAAGACTTTCGAGGGGTTGTACGAGAAGTCGACGTTTGCGTCCGCGCCGACGTTGTCGGGGATCCGCTCGATGAAGTAGTGGTAGTAGCGCCCCCCAATGCCCCCACGAAACTGGATTTTCTGCGGCTCGCCCCTGCCCATTTCACCTTGGCTCTGGCGTTCAGTCCCCTTCGTGGCGACGTCGAGATAGCCCTCGACCAGTAGAATGAACGAATCTTCTTCGTTCGTGTTCTCGAGGAAGACGTTTGAATCGTAGCCACCTTCGAGAGAGAGACCCGGGTGCAAGACCAGGCGCCCCACCTGAAAGCCGGGGCCCTCTTTCGACGCACGGTCGGCGCTAAAGCCCTGCGCGCTCGCGGTCACCGGCGACCACGCGGCGCTCAAGACGGCCACCAAAGCCAGAGCGAACTCTAACTTCGAGCAGTAGCGCATCTTCCCTCGTTCCCCCCGCGCATGCCCAAACCATTCCGCTAGTTAGCTCACACCACTTACCGGCGGTGGGATGTATGGGACCGGCCAGTCCGGTACGCCCGTGATCACGGCTGGATTCTCGTCGGGGGCGAACAGATCGACCTCTTCGCGGACCTCGGTCTCGCCGGTGTCGAACAGATCCTGCCCCACACACTGATTCGCCGCCTGTGCCAACATCTTGAACTTCTGAGAGAGCACGCCGATCACGGTGAACTCATGATTGCTCCGACCCGTGTCCCCCTCGGAGATCGCCTCGTTCAAGGCGGTCTCCCGGCGCTTGATGTTCTGAAGGTTGGCGTTGCACTGGCTGAGTTTGTCGTCCAGGCAGGTCGCGCGGATGATGTCCTTGTCTCGCTTCGCGCTTTGAAGGGCCTGCGACTGGGCGCTGCAGCCCGCCGACGCGTTGGCCACGGCAGCTTGCGCAGCCTTGGCCTGTGCGGCGGGCGACAACGGTTGCTTCTCACTGGCCGGGCCCATCGGCTCGATCTGGATGACATCGACGGTCGAGTCGCTGCCCTCCTGAGCTACCGCATAGCCCAAGCTACCGCCGACCAATACAGCGGCGAATAATGCGTGTCCCGCGGTCCCCATCCGTCTAAACATCAACGATCCCCTAAACTTGCGGCGATTATACGCCGAGCCACTCTCGTGTCAATGGATGCACAGTACAGTTAAGCAGGAAAGATACGGTCTCGTCGAAGCTAATTTTGCGGTTGGAAAACAAAGAGATAGC
>JAUXFZ010000334.1 GCA_030622585.1 Myxococcales bacterium | reverse complement strand
GCAAAGCTCCGGCACATCACGGGCGGGCATCCAGCCGAACATCAGTCGAAAGAGCTCGGGATGGGCCGATGCAAAGTCGAGGTAACCGACACCCACGCGTCGAAGCCGCTCTCGGCCATCGGGCGCGCCTTCTTGGTCCGCGAGCATCGCGTTGCGGAGCTTTTGAAAGCCCCCGGTAGCCAGAGCGGTCAACAGGGCGTCTTTGTCCTCAAAGTGCCGGTAAGGAGCCCCGGGCGTGACGCCGAGTTGTCGGCCGACCTTCCTCAAGGAGAGGCCCGCCGGGCCGTCTTCTTCGAGCATAGCCTCTGCGGTTTCGAGCAGAGACTCACGTAGTTCACCGTGATGATAGGCTTTTTTGGCGCAGATCATGATTGATTGGTACTCGATCCAAGATTCTTTGTAAACAGTGTTGACATTAGAAGTGAACGCTGCATACATCATGTATACAGCGAATACATCAGGAGGTCAACATGAACAAGCAGCTACTCACAATCGGAATCGTTCTCTCCCTCGGCACCCTCGGCTGCGCCGGGGTGGGGGTCCAGCAGGGTTCGAGCCTCAGCGCTCAGGTCCAGGAAGAGCGGGGCTTCGACAACCTCTGGGTCGCCCGCGAGAAGGCTCCCACGGGGGGGCTCGATGGACCGGTCTACGCAGAGCAGGGCCTCGGCGCTCTCTGGGATACCCAGGAGGAGGCCGAAACCTCGGGCGGTGCCGTCGGTTCCTACGCGAATCAGAGCCTTGGCAACCTATGGAACACGAATCTGTAGACCAGCTAACATTACAACTTGTTAAGTTGCGGGGCGATGAGGATAAGTTTACTTTATGTAAATAATGGCCCTGCTGGTCGAAACGCAAGAGAATCTGCCGCCCCCGAAGCCCATCCCCCGTCACAAGGGGCACTGGCTCTGGGGCGGGACCTTCGACTTCCAGCGGAACCCGGCCGAGTTCCTGCTCGAGGCACATGAGAAGTACGGCGACGTGTTCGTGACGCGCGTGCTCACCGGGCAGTCCTACTTCATTCGCGACCCGGAGATCGTCAACGCGATCAACGTCACGCACGCCAAGCACATCGGCAAGCCCAAGGTGGTGAAGCAGATGTGGAGACCGTTCCTAGGCAACGGGCTCGTGCCGAACGACGGGGATTCGTGGAAGCGGCAGCACAAGTTGCTCATGCCAGGCTTCCACAAGACGCGCGTCGATGCTTACGCGCCGACGATGGCCGAGTACACGGCCGACATGGTCCGCAGTTGGACGAATGGCGAGCAACGCGATTTCCGGCAAGAGATGGTGGAGCTCACCCTTCGCGTCGTCGCCAAGACGCTGTTCGATACGGACCTCGCGCACGATTCCGAAACGGTGCACCAGGCGATGGAAGACATCTGCGAGGCGCTGATCGATCATGCGCAGACCCCGATCCCGACGCCGCGCTGGTGGCCGTCGGAGCGCAACAAGCGCATGGTGCGGGCGCTCGACGCGATGGACGGCGTCATCGAACGCCTCGTCGAAGCGCGTCGCAAGCAGAACAAGGACCGCGGCGATCTCATGTCGCAGGTCGTGTTCGCCACCGACGAGCAAGGCAGCATGTCGACCAAGCAGATGCGCGACGAGCTGATGACGCTCATCTTCGCGGGTCACGAGACCACGGCGCACACGCTTACCTGGGCTTGGTACTTGCTGGCGACCAATCGAGACAAGCTCGCCAAGGCGCAAGCAGAGATCGATCGGACCCTGGACGGCAGAGCCATCGGCGCCGACGATTTGTCTGAGCTGCCGTACCTCGAGATGTGCCTCAAAGAATCACTTCGGCGTCTTCCAGCGGTCTGGATCTTCGCACGCGAGGCCCAAACCGATCTGCGTTTGGGAGACTACTTCTTCCCGAAGGGCGCGATCCTCGCGATAAGCCCGCTCGCCACCGGGCGTAACGCGAAGTACTTCGACAAGCCGTCGGAATACCGGCCGGAGCGCTGGACCCGCGAGTCCGAGCGGCAGCTGCCGAGGGGCGCCTATGTGCCGTTTGCCGGGGGGGCCCGTGTTTGCCTCGGCAAGCAGTTCGCCATGATGGAGATGCGCATCATCCTCGGGACCTTGATTCAGAACGTCGACATCAATCTTCTCGATGGCTTCGAGCCGGACTTCGTCGCCAACATTTCGCTGAACCCCGGCGAGCGGGGCATGCAGATGCGGGTTCGCTTCCGCGATGGCGCGCCGGTCTTGGCAGGGGATCGCGACGCGCCGCAAGAGGTTTCCGGCACTCACGCGGCCTGAACGGCTGGCTCCATCCATACCGGGTTCACGGCTGGCACCGAAGAACCCTCTCCATGTACGGTCTCGCTCAACCTGCACTCACTGTGTACTCTCCGGGCCATGACGAATCGATGCTTTGGGAAGCTTGGCCTGTCATTGGCTTTGCTGGGGATGACGACCGTTGGGTGCGGGAGCGATTCAGGGAGCACCGGAGGCTCGGGAGGGCAGGCTCCCCCCGCCGCATGTGACGTCGCCGCCCCCGCAGCGCTCGCCGCGTGTGTCGATGCAGTCAACCAGACACGGCTCGCCTGTTATCTCGACACCGATGTCGCGTGCCCGAGTGCTGCGTTTGACGCGGCGCTCACGGCGCTGAAGGATGGCATCGAAGCGAGTTGCACTGATGAGGCGTTCAACTCCCTGACGGTCGACGCACTCGTTGCGCGGTTGCAGACCTCGTGCACCTCGGAAACCGGGTCGGTCGAATGGCGTAGTTTCGGGGGTCCCCAAGGCGCCGTGTGGGCCGATGCAGCAGCCCACCAGAAGGCTTGCATGCGCACCGCACACGAGACGGCTTCCGCTGTAGTGAAATTCGCGTTGACCGCGGTCAACGAATGCCTCGCGGCAGGTACCTGCGATCAGAGCGCGTTGGACGCCGATGCCGATGCGGCGGCCGCGCTTGCGGTGCGCGACATCGAGGCGGCTTGTGAAGGCACTGCGAGGCTCGACTTCATCATCGCCGTGACGCCGGAGATCTACGTCGCGCGGGCGCTCGCCCAAGTCGATTGCATCGTGGCGACTTCGCACGCCGATACGGCACCGCTGGCTTTGGGATGCGGCCCATCGAACGTGGACATCGATCCGCCACGTGGCGAGTACCAGCAGATCATCGTCGATGGTGACAAGTGGGGCACCCTCTGTGGAGACGGGACCGAATATGCGTTCCAGATCCGCCTCGCACCGGAGGGACAGCCGCTCGATAGGATCGTCATCGGCCTGGAAGGCGGGGGCGTCTGCTTCCGCGAGGAAGACTGTGCGGGGGTGAACCCGGCCCTGCTCAACGCCCAAGACACCGAGGTGAGCGACACCGGCGTTGGAATCATGTCCAACGACCCGGACGAAAGTCCCTTCGCCAATTGGACCAAGGTGTACCTGCCCTACTGCAATCAGGACGTGTTTGCAGGCGCGGGCGTCGTCGAGGACTTCGGCCTTCCCCGGTACGGCGGGGTCAATCTGCGGTCCTCGATACGGATGCTTCGAGATCTGCTCTGGAAGCTGATGGACGAAGAAGCTGGTGACGGGTTCCGTCCGGACGAGGTCGTGACCCTGTTCGGTGGCTTTTCCGCGGGCGGCTATGGCGCGCTCTACAATTACCACTGGTTGCTCGACGACCTGCTGTGGCCCAGGACCGCGGCATTTCCCGACGCCGGAGGTGCGCTCGACAACGACCAGGCTCTCGGCGTACGCATCATTGGCTTCGAGTTCATTCCCAAGTGGGGAGCGCAACCGAATCTCCCGCCGTATTGCTTCTCCGGTGACTGCGCGGTCGGGCCGTTTCTCTACAACGCGATCTCGCCACGGCTGAAGACCGTTCCCGAACAACAGATGCTCATCCTGTCGAACCAGCAGGACGGCACACAGCAAGGTGACGCTTTTTTCCTCTTCGAGGATGCAGACAAAATGCTGAGCCCTGAAGCTGTCTGGATGAACACCCTACGGCGCGAGTACTGCGACACCAAAGACCTCAACGGAATCCACTACTATTACGCGACCGAGTTCCTCGCGAAGGAAGAGAACCGGGTCGGAGGCGGCTTCCACGTGATCTCGCTGCGCCCCGAGTTCTACGAGCGCGAAGTCGCTGGGATCGCGCTTCGTGACTGGCTCGAGGAGGCCATCACGGACTCCGACAACGTCATCGATCGAGCGGAAGAAGGCACGTTCGTCGACGATATCCCGGGAACCGCGCCGTTCCCCTGCGAGGTCGCGCCCTAGTCGCCGGCCCGGCG
>JAUXFZ010000411.1 GCA_030622585.1 Myxococcales bacterium | reverse complement strand
GAAGGTCACCGAGGACATCGAGGCGATGCGTTTCAACACCGCCATCAGCGCGATGATGGTCCTCACCAACGAGTTGATGAAGCTCGAGCGGGTGCCGACCGAAGTCCTCGAAGTTCTCGCCAAGCTCGTCCACCCCTTCGCCCCGCATCTCGGCGAAGAAGTGTGGGAGATGCTCGGCCATGCGCCCAGCATCCAAAGGCAACCTTGGCCCGCGTACGACCCGGCCCTATGTGAAGAGGACGAGGTCGAAGTGCCGGTTCAGATCAACGGCAAGGTCCGAGCCCGAATCACGCTCGCGAAAGACGCCAGCGAAGCGCAAGCCGTAGCCGCGGCGCAAGAAGCCCTGAGCACGCAGCTAGAAGGCAAGACGCTCCGCAAAACCATCTGGGTCCCCAACAAGATCCTGAACCTCATCCTATAGAGGAGGGGCGGCCGCGTAGTCAGCGGGCGGCGCCGCGCTTCAGCTCGGTGAGGACCAGTTTGGCAATTGACTTGAGTGTTTCGAAGACGCCTTCGCCGGTCGTGGCTACGGCGCCGTACTCGGGGACGTTGCCCGTGTTCAGCATTTGGCGGAGCTCTTCGACCGGAGAGATGTTGGGCATGTCCCGCTTGTTGTACTGGATGACGTACGGGATGGTGTCGAGGTTGTAGCCCTGTTCCGCGAGGTTGGTGCGGAGGTTGTCCATCGACTCGGAGTTGGCCTCGGCACGAAGCATCTGCGAATCCGCCACGAAGACGACGCCATCGACCCCTTTCAGGATCAACTTACGGCTAGCGTCATAGAACACCTGGCCGGGGACCGTGTAGAGGTGGAAGCGCGTCTTGAAGCCGCGAATCTCACCGATCTCGAGCGGGAGGAAATCGAAGAACAGCGTTCGCTCGGTTTCGGTAGCGAGCGAGATCATCTTGCCTTTCGCATCCGGGTTGGTGCGATTGTAGATGTGCTGCAGGTTGGTCGTTTTGCCGCACAAGCCCGGACCGTAGTAGACGATCTTGCAGTTGATCTCGCGCGATAAGTAGTTGATGAAGGACATCCCCCCGGGCCTCTCCTAGTCAATCATTGAACAAGTTGTCGATGTCGTCATCGGTTATTTCTGAAAACGGTGAATTTCGAAATGGGTCTTGCGCTTTAGCCATCACCATCTCGAAGATCCGGGTCAGGTGCTCGGTGGCCCGTTTCACACGCAACCGAACCAACCCAAGGCTCGTCCGATTGTCGAAGATGACCACGAGAATCACGCGCCCGCTGACCACCTGGATGTGAACATTTTGCCGAACCCCCTCGTGGTATTGCGTCGCGAACTCCTGCTCCCGCAGAAGCTGCGCGATGCCACCCGTCGCCGCGATGGTACCCGCCGTGAGGGAGGCAAGGGAAGTCGTATCGATATCTCTCGTGTCGCCCGAGGCGCTGATGAGCTGGCCGTTCTTGTCGATGACGAACACGACGCGCGCGTTTGCATCCTGGACCAGCCTGTTGGTCACGGCCTGGACCTGGGCAAACTCCTCCTCATACATCACCATCTGGGGGCTTGCCATGTTTTGAGCCGTGCTCCTTCGCCTTCTTCAGTGCTATGAGTCCCTAGCAGAGCGCCAGTCGCCGGTAAAGATTTCCGGCCCCACCACTTCCAGCATAACAAGCCGTCACTATAGACAAAAACGATGCTTCGCTTAGTCCTCCGCTCCATCCGGAATCTACTGTGTGTGCCGCTCCTCCCGGTCTGGGCGATCGCCCGTTGGCTGTCGCGGCCCAAGGGTCGATGGATCGTCGTACGGCTCAAGCCGCGCCTCGTAGAGGCCCGTCAGCCACTGCCCTGGCTCCGGCGGCTGCTCGATGCCGGCTCGCTGCGCCGCACCTCGTCCCTGGCCGCCGTTCGCCGCCTTGCTGACTATGCGATCAGGGATGCTCGCATCGACGGAGTCGCGTTCGTCCTGCCGCCCCTTCAGGCGGGGTGGTCGGTCTGCGTCGGGCTCCGCGAGCAGATCCTCCGTCTCCGGGACGAGGGGAAGTCGACGGCGGTGCATCTCCCTCGAGGGGGCGGACACCGGGAGCTCTACGTCGCCTCGGCTGCCGAGCGCATCTATGTCGCCCCGCAAGCGACGATCACGCTCCTCGGTCTTTCGGCGGAGTCTCACTACATCAAGCCGCTGCTCGATCGCGTCGGTGTCGAGGTCGAGCCCTTCGCACGCAAGGAATACAAGACCGCCGCCGAGCGACTGAGCCGCGACTCGATGAGCGAACAGCAACGTGAGCAGCTTCAGGCGCTGATCGACGGCCACACCGCCGCGTTCCTCGACGCGCTCTCTCAACGCATCGGCACCACAGCGGAGCAAACGCGCGCGCTCTTCGAGGTGGGCGTGTTTCGCGGCCAGCAGGCGATCGATGCGCGCCTCGCCGATGCGCTCGCGTACGAAGACGAGCTGCCCGACAAGGTCGGTGTCGACGAGAAGCAGATAATCGAGGCCGACCGCTACCTCGCTTTCAGGGAAGCGAAGCTCTTCCGCCCTTTGCGACGCCCGCCGTACATCGCGGTGGTGGCGGTCAAGGGCGCGATCTCGGAGGGCGGCGCACCATCGGGCCGACGCGCGTCCATCGTGGCGGCTCTTCGGCACGCGCGCGACGACCGCCGGGCGCTTGGCGTGTTGCTCTGGGTCGACTCTCCCGGCGGTTCAGCAGAGGCGTCCGACCTGATTCACCGGGAGGTCGTTCGGGTTAAAGAGAAGAAGCCCGTGGTGGCCTACTTCGGTGAGGTCGCCGCGAGTGGGGGCTATTACGTTGCCGCCCATGCAAACGCCATCGTGGCTCAGCCCCTCGGCATTACAGGCTCCATCGGCGTCGTGTCGGCCCGCCTGATGGCCTCCCAGCTCCTCGATCGAGTCGGAATCCGAACGGAGGTCTTGCGGACGGGTCCTCACGCCGACCTCTTCTCGCCTCACCGTCCACTCACCGATGCTGAACGTGCTCTCATGAATCGCGAGCTCGACGCGTTCTACGACTCCTTCGTGGCGCTCGTCGCCGATGGGCGAGGGCGACCGGTCGAAGACATCGAGCCGCTAGCCCGCGGCCGGGTTTGGCTTGCCGCGGACGCGTACCGCCACGGTCTGGTCGATGAGCTTGGCGGGATGGACACGGCACTCGACCGTCTCAAGGCAAGTATCGATGCGCCGCCCCGGATCCGCGAACGGCTGCGCCCCATGGTGGTCGCTAGCTATCGCCTCGAGCCTCCACCGCCGGCTGCCCAGCTCCGACTCGATGGCTCGGTCTTCGAGGGCCTTCGAGATTTGGCCCTTTTGCTCTCGGAGGGGCCGGCTGTCCTCTACCACGCGATTTCCATCCCCCGGATACGCTGAGCCGCCGAAATTACGCTTTCGCCGACGGGTCGTTTATCGTGGGAGCGGGGAGGCACTCGATGAAGGCAAAGCAGATAGCGCTGGCCCTGTTGCTTGGGGTCATCCTCGGCTGCGGGGGTGCTCAGAAGCCCAAACCCGGGCCGCTGCCCGAGGGAGCGGCCTTCTACGGGGTCTGGCAGTCGCCGCAATACGGCAACATGCATATGTGCCAGAGCGGCACGCAGGTGATTGGCGACTACGTCAAACACGAGCGAGCTGG
>JAUXFZ010000416.1 GCA_030622585.1 Myxococcales bacterium | reverse complement strand
ATCACGATCCGGACACAGAGGGCTCCTGGGTAGATCGCGTCGCGGCGGCACGTCAGGCGTTCTTCGAATGGATACCGATCCGCGACAACCCCGGCCAAGAGCTCTACCGAACGCTCAAATACGGTGATCTCGCGGACATCATCATGCTGGATACCCGCATCGAAGGTCGTGACGAGCAGTTCCCGCTTCTCGTCTTTCCTTCGGACGAGCCCAATCTTCCCGCGAACATCATCAGCGCCGAGCAGGAGACTTGGCTGCAAGACCAGATTTTCGATAGCACCGCCAAGTGGAAGATCCTCGGCAACCAGGTCGTCATGAGTTTGTGGCAGTTCGTCAACCCGGATGGTTCGAAGACGAACGCCAACTCCGATCAATGGAATGGCTATCGCGAGGGCCGTGAACGGTTCATGACGTTTCTCCGCGAGAACAACATCTCGAATACGGTCGTGATCACTGGCGATGTTCACACCTCGTGGGCCATGGATGTGACCTTCGGGGACGGAAGCTACGATCCCGAGACACACGCGGGCGCTCTGGCAGTCGAGTTCGTCGCGTCGGGTATCACCTCGCCACCTGAAATCGCCCAGCAGATCCTCGACGCCTTCATCGCGCAAAGCCCACACATCCGCTACGCCGAGGCGGAGCACCGGGGGTACTTCGTGCTCGACGTGCAGGCCGACAAGACCCAGGCGGATTGGTATCTCCTCGATGGGATCGGCCAGAACGACGGCGCAGAAATGCTGGACGCCAGCTGGGCCGTCTTGGACGGCCAGAACCGCGTCACCGAGATGGACAGCCCCGAGACCCCCAACGACGGGGCCCCGGGCCCGGTTTCCTAGTCTGGACATCATTTTGGCGGGCCCTAGGGCTTGATCAACGATCCTCGGGAATCTAGGCTACCGCCCCCTTTACCAAGTACGGAGATAGAGAACATGGCGATTGAACTGCCAGCCCTTCCGTGGGCCCAAGACGCTCTGGCGCCCCACATCAGCGCCGAAACGATCGAGTACCACTACGGCAAGCATCACACGGCTTACGCAAAGAAGCTCAACGCCGCGATCGAGGGCACCGACCTCGCCAGCAAGTCGCTGGTCGACATCATCCGCGAGGGTGGGGCGACGTTCAACAATGCGGCCCAGGTCTGGAACCACACGTTCTACTGGAACAGCATCAAGCCCGGTGGCGGAGGTCAGCCAAGCGGCGCCGTCGCGGACGCGATCAACGGCAGCTTCGGCAGCTACGACAAGTTCCGCGAAGAGTTCTCCAATGCGGCGGCGACACAGTTCGGCTCGGGCTGGGCGTGGCTCGTGGCCGAAGGCGACAAGCTCGCCATTAAAAAGACCCCCAACGCCGAGACACCGATTACGACGAGCGCCAAGGCGCTCCTCACGATCGATGTCTGGGAGCACGCGTACTACATCGACTACCGCAACGCGCGCCCCGACTACATCAAGACGTTCCTCGATTCGCTGGTCAATTGGGACTTCGCGAATCAGAACCTGAACGGCTGAGTCGAATCACATGACCGCGCCGCGATGGAGTCGTCGGGCCTCGTTCGCTTGGGTTGCCGGCGGGCACGTTGCGGCGTTTGCCGCTGCGTGGGTGACGCTGCTCTTCGTTCCCGACGACCTCGATTCCTTCTGGACCATCGCGGTCGCCGACGTCGCAGCCACCCTCGTCATCTACGCGTTCTCGCGCGGGCTCAAGTGCTCCAGCATGTACGACGCGTACTGGTCGGTCGCGCCCATCGTGGTCGTTTTCTATTGGGTTTTCCATACGGAAGCGGCGATCAATCCGGTGCGCGCGGGCGCGGTCTTGTTCCTCGTGACCTGGTGGGGCGTGCGTCTCACCTACAACTGGGCCCGCAGTTGGCCGGGGCTCCATCACACCGACTGGCGCTACCTCATTATGAAGGAAAAGGCGCCGAAGCTCTGGCCCCTCACCGACCTCTTCGGCATTCACCTCTTCCCGACGGTCGAGGTGTTGCTGGCGCTGAGCGGAGCGTGGGTTGCGCTCACGATAGGGACGAGCCCGCTTTCGTGGATCGACCTGGTGGCGCTCGTCGTGACGGCCGGCGCCATCACGATCGAAACGGTTGCCGATCAACAGTTGGTGGCGTTCGCCAAAGTCAAACGACCGGGCGAGATCATCAAGACGGGCCTCTGGGCGTATTCACGACATCCGAATTACTTCGGAGAGCTCGCGTTTTGGTGGGGGCTCTACTTCTTCGGGCTCGCGGCCGACACGGGCTACCTTTGGACGATTGCCGGTCCGCTCATGATGACGGCGATGTTCGTGGGCGTGTCGATCCCCTGGATGGATCAGCGCAGCTCCGAGCGACGCCCGGAGTACGCGGAACACATGAAGCGAGTGAGCGGCCTGGTGCCGTGGTTTCCGAAGAACGCCTAGGGCACTTCGTTGGGCATGCAAAGGGCCTGGGACGCTGCTTCGTCCTCGTCCGGTGCGCAGCCTGAGAGCGATGGGAAGCTGCACACCCCATCGGCGACTGCGGGCTCTGCGTCGGCGTCGTCCACGAGGCAGCGGTTGGTGCCGGTGCCGCTTCGCAGGAACTCGTCGAGCTGCCTGCGGGACGCCTCACGCCGCCGCACGTGCTCGTGGGGGTCGTCGCATAGGGTCATGGGCACGTTACAAAGCGGCACCGTCGGCAGCCCGAACTCGTACTCGGCGTAGAAGCTTTCGCCCGCCGCAGTCGAGGCCACCTGGTCCAACGCCCAGATGTCGCGTTGCCCCGTGTCGAGGTGCCTGGCCTTGATGGTTCGTGCCATCACGTGCGAGCTTAGATTCGCTACCTGGTGATCGGCGATTGCCGAGCGCATGAGCACGCTTTTGGCATTGGTTCCCGGGAGCGGGTTCTCCGTCACGTGGTGCGTGTAGCCGCTCGGTTCCACGCGGTCCCAAAGCATTTGCAACATCCCCACGAAGAGTTGGTGCTCGCGCTTGTCGGTGTAGTTCTCGTTGATGATGTCCAGGAATATTCCGAAGCCGGTCGCACGAAATAGGAGGAGGGCATAGGGCTGCCCCATGACCCCGAGGGCCCCGCGTTCGACGTCCGGGGTCAGCGCCAATACGACGCCACCCATGATGCCGCCCTGGCTGATTCCGTAGTAGTACGCTTCGTCTGCATTGAGATACTGGCCGTAGGTCTCATCCGCGGCGAAGCTGGTCTTCATCATGCGCAACAGCAGCACGTAGTTCAAGAATCCCTGGTGCAACCGGTCGAACATCGTTTGCATGGTGGAGAGATTGCCCGTGAGCAGCAGCGCGCCGACCGTGGTCTGGTCGGGCTCGGACATGCCCCAGAGGTCGGCTGACGCGTAAGCGTAGTTGTACTCGTTCATGAACGAGAGTTGGTGGCGTTGGCTGCCGTAGGTAGGCTCTTCCTTCGCGCCAAAGAGGCCGTGACCGTACTCGACGATGGCAGCCGGCCCCTCGGCGGTCGCGCCGTTCGGAATCAAGAGCAGAAAGGGAACCCACGCCCACGGCGTCTCCGCATTGACCTCAGGCATGCCGTCTTCACCGAAGTTCAGGAGCGCGCCGGTTTCCGGTT
>JAUXFZ010000438.1 GCA_030622585.1 Myxococcales bacterium | reverse complement strand
TCGTTGGCGTCGATGTCGGTCGTGCTTTCGCCGAGGTCTCCGAGCATGGGGCAAGGCTGGCCAGGCCAGCAGTGGCCGGCACCCTCGATGGTGCAAAGGGTGACGCTCGCATCGCCATCGCATTGGTCGAAGGTCTCGCAGGTCGCCATCCCGTTCTGGTACGACACGCTAGACTCCCCCGTGCAGCCGTTCCGAGCGAGCCAGCCCGCAGTCGAGTCCGCGACACTCTGCGAACCTGCGAGGCCGCCTCCTTCGTACGGCACGAGCATGTCACCGGTACCGTGTAGCTGAATGAGAGGGATCGGTCGTGCCGGCGTACAGTCCGCGTCGTCGATGCCGAGTACGCCAGACACAGGGGCGACCGCTGCGATGACGTCCGCCGCTTCGCAAGCCAAGCGGTGCGAGAAGAACCCGCCGTTCGACATGCCGGTGGCGTAGATTCGCGATTCGTCGATGCAGCCACGCGCACCGATATCCTCGATGACAGCGCGCGCGAATCCGACGTCGTCGACGTCGAAGGTTGCGGACCGGCCACAGCAGATGCCGGCGTTCCAGGAGCTGTCGAGGCCGTTCGGATAAGCCACGACGAATCCTTCACCGTCGGCGGTCGCATCCATGTTCGAGGATGCTTGCTGACCGAGGCCGCTCGAAGTGAAGCCGTGAAAGTTGAGCACGAGCGGCAGGGCCGTGGTCCCGTCATAAGCTGGCGGCAGGTGAATCTCGTAGCTCCGCACGGTGCCGCCAAACTCGAGGTCGACGTGCGTCACACTCGAATCGAGCGTCCCGGCGCTACAGCCAAGGCTCGCCTCGCTCGCCGAAGTCTGCGTCCCATCGCCACTGCCGCACCCCGTGAGCAACAAGCCCATCCCACACAGAGCACCCATCCAACGACCAATCCACGCCATCGCCACGCATCCTACCAGCTCCCAGAAGGGGTCAGACCCCTTTTCTACTCGTAGCGGAGTCCTTCGACCGGAAGCATTCGGGCGGCCCACCAGGATGGGGCGATGGTCGAGACGGTGCAGATCAGGAGTGCGATTCCGATGGTGATGAGGAAGACCGAGGGGTCGAGCACGACCGGTAGATGGTCGATGAGGTAGACCTTGGGGTCGAGTGGGAAATGAATCTTGTCCAAGTAGAGGACCAGGCCGCCGCCAAAGAGGACCCCCGCCAGCGTTCCGATCACGCCGACGACGACGCCCTGCAGCATGAAGATGCCGAGGATTGTGGCGTCGGTGGCACCCATCGCTTTCAGAATGGCGATCTCACGCTTCTTCTCGATGACGATCATGATCAGGGTGGCGATGACGTTGAAGGCGGCGACGAAGATGATGGTGGCGATGACCAATGTGAGGGCGATCTTCTGTACCGCGAGTGCGGTGAACAGATTGCGGTTGAGCTCCGACCAGTCGAGGGAGTGAAACGCCCCGCCTAGGTTTTGCTCGATTCGGCGGGCGAGTTGCGCGGAGGTACCCAGGTCGTGAACGCGGAGCTCGACGCCAGTCACGTTGTCGCCTTCGTCGAAGAGGTGTTGGGCTTCGAAGAGGTCGGTGTAGACGAGGCCCGAATCGTATTCCTGAAAGCCGGCCTGAAAGACGCCGATGACGCGAAACTCGCGCGAGCGGGTCGAAGCACCGCCTGGCTCCGAAAGGGCCAAGCCGAGTGCTGCCAGGGGTGAGATGAGCCGGACCCGGTCGCCGACTTCCACGGCGAGATCCTCGGCAAGCGTCTTTCCAACGATGATGCCAGGTAGAGAGTCGACGGGCTCCTGTGCCTCCCCCTGCGAAAGCCCGGCTTCCCACGCAGGGTCATCGGGCAGCGCGAGCTCATCCGCGTCGAGCCCACCGAGCATCGCCTCGATATCACCCGGTTCAGCGACCTTGCCGATGTTGGGTTGGCGCGCCCGCCGCGCAGCCTGGCGTTGCGCCGCCCGGCGCTCAGCTTCCTCTTCCCAAATCGTCTTCCGCAAGTCCGGGGCGTCTTCGGGGATCGGGGGAGCATCCATTGGCTCGGTCTCGCCCCGGTTCGCGTTCTCGGTCCCATCTCTCAGGTCGCGGAGCCATTGCCAGGTGTCGTCGGATTCGGGGGGAGGGTTCGCGGCTGTTGGGGTCGAGCCCGGACGGCGGAGTCCTCGCAGGTCGCCGGCAACTATTTGGTTGGGGAGGTCTAGGACGGTTTGGATGCCTTCGGGGGTGACGCCTTTAACCAAGACCACCGCCCGGCGTTCACCCTTGGTGAGCATCATCTCGTTGATCGAGAAGGGAGCGATACCGGCGACTTCCTCCATCTCGCCGACGATGGCGAGCACATCTCGGTAGTCTCGGAACTCCCGACCATACTTCAAGACGAGGACGTGGGCGTTGATGTTGAGGACCTTGTCGCGAAAAGCCTGCTCGAAGCCGGTCGTGATGGAGAGCACGGCCAACAGAGCTGCCACGCCGAGAGCGACGCCTATGATCGAGATCAACGTGATCATCGAGACGGTGGCCCGCTTCTTCGAGCGCAGGTAGCGGACCCCGATGTGGAGGCTGTAACTCACGTCCCACCCCCTCTATCACGCACAGGCGCGCCACGCGACGCGTGGTGGGGGAACTTGCCCGGTTGGGGCGGACTCACTAGGGTTCGTTAGATGAAGCGGATTTGGCCCTTCGCGATATGCATCGGGCTGGTGGTAGCGTGCCATCAGCAGCAGAACGTGCGCCGCGAAGTGTGGCCCCCGCCGGGCGAGCCGCAGCCGGCCGTGGCCGAGGCGCCCGCGCCACCGCCGAAGGTCCTCGACCCCGTTCTCGTGGAGCTTCCCGAGAAGTCGACCGTCATGCAGGTCCGCAAGCAGCTCGACAAGGACAACCCCGGCAGAGCGCTCGAGCTCGCCGGAGCAGCGCTTCCGAGCGCCGGCGCCAACGAGAAAGGCCGTCTCCATTGGTTGGCCGCGAAGGCCGCGCTCGACCAAGGCTACAGCAGCATCGCCCTGGCTCACCTCGACACGCTCGGCACGTTCAACCATCCGCTTTCCCGTTGGGCCAAGCTGAAGCGCGCATCACTCTTGCAGCGAAAGGACCCGGCGACGGCTGCGCAGATCGCTGCTTCGTTGACCGACAACTGGGCTGGCGGCAGCCGCGCACGATCGATCGAGATGCGCACGGGTGGCACCAGCGCGTCGGGCGCGCACCTCGAAATCCGTCTAGACGGCAAGCCTCCCGGATTGGCGCGTCCACAGAGCGTGCGTCCACGCATGCAGCAGAACCTCGACAAAGCCGAGTCGCTCTACAGAGCGAAACGCTATCGCGAGGCGGAGCGTCTGTTCGGAAAGCTGCTCAAACACCTCAAGACGGGCACCGTCGTATGGTGCAAGGCTCGCTACAAGCAGGGACGCGCCCTCTTGCAGGCCCGTGAGCGAACGCGCGGCGCACCGATCATGCGCGACGTC
>JAUXFZ010000024.1 GCA_030622585.1 Myxococcales bacterium | reverse complement strand
TGACGAGAGAGCAGCACTCCTTCGAAAGCTCCGATCCCTCGGTCACCGCGATCGGGACCATGTCGACGTAGCAAGCGAGAACGCGCGGCTAGATACGCTGCAGGCAGCGATCATCTTGGTCAAGTTGCCGCGTCTGGACGACTGGATCGCGACTCGTAGGGAACACGCGGCAGCATACACTGCGGCACTCGCAGCGCATTTCGAGATCACAGCGGTCACCGACGGCTGCGAGCCCGCGTTCAGCACGTTCGTCATTCGAGACGACGCGAGGGATGACATCATCAAGCACGTTCACGAGCACGGTTTCGATGCCAAGGTGCACTATCCTGTGCCGATTCATCAGCAGCGCGCACTGCAATCCGTCGAGTGCCCTGCGCTTCCACATACCGAATCGTTGATACGACGCATCATCAGCCTTCCCGTGTCGCCCGAGCTAGACCCGTCCGATCGCGACCGGCTGATCCGAATTTTGGTCGATTGGAGTGAAACCCGTGCGAAGCCCTGAAGCCGACAGCAAGATCTTGTCCATCTCCGAGCTGGCGGCGGAACGTACGCGCCTCCGCGGCGAGGGCAAGACGCTCGTTCAATGTCACGGATGCTTCGACATCGTGCATCCGGGACACATTCGCTACTTGCGCTTTGCGCGCAGCCTCGGCGACCGGCTCGTAGTCACCGTGAGCGGCGACGATGTCGTGATGAAAGGATACGAACGCCCGTACATTCCCGAGGACCTGCGCCTCGACAATCTCGCCGAGCTCGCATGTGTCGACTACGTGGCACTCAGCGAAGATGAATGGGCCGGCCCGGCGCTCGAATCGATCCAACCTGACATTTACGTGAAGGGGCGTGAATACGAGTCGAAGAACGACCCGCGCTTCGCCAAGGAGAAGGCCATCGTGGAGAGCTACGGCGGCCGAGTCGTGCTGGGCTCGGGCGACGTGGTCTTCTCATCATCGGAAATTGGTCGACGCAAGCGCAACACGCTCGACATGGAGCAACAGAAGATCCAGCGGTTCTGCCGTCAACACGGCATCTCGGCGGCACGGCTCAAGAACGCGATCTCGCGGTTTTCAGATCTCAAAGTGCTGGTGTTGGGCGACGCCATCATCGACCACTATGTCCATTGTGAAGGCGCGCGCGGTGCGTCGGAAAGTCCGATCGTTTCGGTGAAGCCGGTGAGCGAGGAATGGTTCGTGGGAGGCGGCGGGGTCATCGCACGGCAAGCGGCGATCCTCGGAGCGAAGGCCACGCTCGTCACTTGCTGCGCCGAAGACGAAGGACTCGAGCGTATCAAGACCACCTTGAACGCCTCCGGGGTCGAAGTTCAAAACCTGCCCGCGCCCGGAAGGCCTTCGTACGCCAAGACTCGATTCATCGTCGGAGGGCAGAAGGTCTTCAAGGTTGACCGCGGAAGCCCATCCCCGATTCCAATCGAGACGACGGACGAGCTGATCTCGATGCTGAGAGACCGGCTCGAGGAGTACGACGCCTTGATCGTCACCGACTTTGGCTACGGCCTGTTCGGACCAACACTCGCCAATGCTCTGCCGGAGCTCTCGGCGGCCGCAGGAAAACCCTACTTTGCGGATGTGAGCACCAACGGGCAGGCCAACATCTTGAAGTTCCGTAAGCCGGAATTCTCGACTCCAACGGAAGACGAGTTGCGGTTCGCCATGGCGGACGCCGAGAGCGGCCTATCCAACCTCGCGAGCCGATACTTCGACGCAAGCGACGCAAGGGGACTGATCATCACGATGGGCAGGCGCGGCTCTTTGTGTTTTCATCGGCCAAAGAAGAAGGCGACGCGTCTCCGCACCGACTACCTGCCGGCGCTCGAGGTCAACGAAGTCGACGCTGTCGGCGCTGGCGACGTTTTCCTCACGGGCGCGACTCTAGCCCAACTGGCCGGCGAACCCTTGCCCGTCGGTATGTACATCGGAGGCTCGCTCGCCTCGATCTCCGCGAGCCACCTGGGGAACGAGGGAACCCCGTTGCCCGACCTGTACGACTTCTTCGAACAGCGCGTCGAGCTAGCGGGCGAGTAGCTAGTCGCGGTTTTTGACGACTTCCCTGCGGTAGTCGGTCACGGAGCGGTAGCCCGCCATCGTTTCCCGCATCGCACGCACGATCGAGCTCGGCCGAAACGCCTTGGACGACCCCGACGGGCGACCGCGGCCCACGAATGGCGCCTCGCCGATGCGGAGCCCTGGGTGCCTCAACATAGCCTTTGCGATGAGCTCCGCGTTGATCGCGTGTCCGTTCGAAATCACGTCGATGTTCTTGAACACCCAGCGTCGGTACATCTTCATGCCATTCAGATACTGGTATGGATACCCGTAGAGGAACCGCGCCGTAAGCGTGAAAGCGGAGGACGCCACTCGCCGGATCGTGGGCCGAATCACTGGGTTCTGGAAATACCCGAGAATCAAATCGTAATCGTCTCGGACGTCCATGTAGTTGAGCAGAGACTCGAACACGAGCTCTCGATCGCCTGGAAAGCAGGTCACCCAATTGTCGTCGGGGATGGTCTCGTAAGCGAGCATGACCGATCGGCCCACACCGAGGTTGCGCCCGTTGACCATGAGGCGGCAATCCTCGAACTCCTCGCAAAGCTGCTCTGCGACCTGCCGTGTGTTGTCGGTCGAGCCGTCGTCGACGATGACGATCTCGATAGCGACTGGAAATTTCGGCCTCGCATCGACGACCTCTTGGACGGCAGCTCGGATGGCACCTTCCTCGTTCAGGCAGGGAACGATGACGGAGAGCTGTTCGGGCTGCTCAGCCGTCGACGACACTGAATTTTCGCGTGACACGGTCCGGAAATTAGCATCCGGAATCCGGTAGCGCCAGATTTGAGCCCTGCGTGAATCTGGCGATCCCTGCTCGCTAACGTTTACGATTCGGCATGCCGCAGCGAAACCTCATCATCATACACCTGGAGAGTGTTTCGACGGAATTCCTCGATCGATTTCCGCAAGACTTTCCGGCCCTGCGGGCGCTTCGTGAACGCTCGACGACATTCGATAATTTCTTCACGACCTGCCCATCGTCCGTCACCACCTTCACAGACGCATTGCATGGCAACACGTCGGAACTCGAGCACATCGCCAACTTCGACGGAAGCGGTAATCGCCCAGCCGGTCATCAAGCGAACCTCATGGATGTGCTCGCCGTAGCGGGCTATCGCTGCCATGGCTTGGGCTATCCTCGAATCTGGCGCGACGACATCAACGGTTGGAGCGTCTTCGGCAGCGGAGAGCGCTTCGAGTGGTTCGACGACCATGCGGGGTTCGAGCAACGGCTCGACGACATCGTCTCCAACCGAGACTCTGCGCCGTTCGCGATCTATCTTTGGAACCTACTGAGTCACCTGAGCTACTCGGGTACGAGCAAGCCCGAAGAGGTGGACGGCTTCTCGAGGATTCACCTCGGCTACAAGGCGCTCGACGCATCGGTAGCGAGGGTCCAGCGGCTGCTGGACGAGCGCGGCGGAGACGACACTGTGGTCATCGCGTTCGGCGATCACGGGGACGAGCTATGGACGCATGGACCCTATTTCGGTTTCTGTCACGCCTTCGAGCCGTACACGAGCATCATCCGCACGCCGGCCTCGGTTTACGTGCCGGGCTCAGCGCCAAGTCGGTGCGGAACGGTCGCAAGCGTGGCTGACATCAAGGCGACGGCGCTCGACGTGCTCGGCATCCAGGTGAATGAGGCGCCACGTTGGGATGCCGGAACCAGTATGTTCGCAGGCTCGAGACAGACCGCTTCCTGTCGAACCCTGTTCGCCAACCAGCTTCCGAACAAGGCTCTCCCGAAATGCTACTCCGTCTCGAACGAGGAGTACTCGCTGATTGTAGGTCCCGATGGAATGGAAATGTACAACTTCCGCATGGACCCGACGAACCACAACAACCTCCTGAGCTTCTTCGACATCAAGGAGGATGGCGGCCTGTCCTTCAACAATCGCGGTCTAACGCATTCTCATTTTCGTCGCACCTTCAATGCGGCTCTCGTGAAGATCATCGAGAATCAGTATCAAACGCTCAGGGCGGCGCTGGTGAACGACATTCAGCATCGTATGAGCGATCTCGGGGGCGAATACGTGAACCTTTGGGACCCCAGCTCCCTTTCGACCGTTCGACCTCGCGAATTTTCCTGGGACCGCAGTTACGCGGAGGCGCGCACCGACGCGCCAGACGTGCAGGCGCGCGTTCGAGCGTTCCTCGAGGCGGGCTGACGGACTACCACCTCTAGCGCTGTTGGGGCATCGAGCCGATGATATCTTCGATCGGCATGCACGCCTCGCTCGCCTCGAGTGATCGGCCGTTCTCCAGAATCGATTTCACCGCGCCAACCATGGCGGAGTGAGCGCTTCGCAGCAGCTGATCGGCGTAGATGACGATCCTGACGCCTGCATCCACCAGCTCCCGCTCGGTGATCGCAGAGTACGTCGTCGGGATCGCTGCCAGCGGGACTCGACGCCCCAGCCTTTGATAGGCGTGACAGAATGCAAGAACAGCGTCAGGCGACTGGTCATTGCTGTCGATCATGATGCCGTCTGCTCCGGCTTCGATGTAGGCCTCGGCACGAGTGAGCGCCGTCTGGGTGCTCTCCTTCAGGACCAAGCTCTCGATACGCGAGATGACCATGAACTCGTCGGTCACTCGGGACCGCTTTCCGCATCGAATCTTCTCAGCGTGGTCCTCGACGCCGGTCTGCTTCTGAGGCAACGCGGTGCCCAGTGGGTCGCTCCCCCGCGACGCGTCCCTGTCTTCGATGACGACCGCGGAAACGCCGAGCCGCTCGAGTGAGCGCACTAGGAAAGCAAAGTGCTCCGGCCTACCCCCGGTGCCCGCATCGTAGAGGACCGGCTTGGTCGTGACGTCGAGAACGTCGTTGAGCGCTCCACTGCGAGAGGTCAGATCCACGGCCTCGATGTTGGGCTTACCTCGTGCGACGGAGTCGGTGTGGCTGCTCATCCACATGGCGTCCATCTCGTGGGTCATGCCGTCGACGTCAGCGGAAGTGTGTTCGACGATCAAGCCGGTCAACCCGCTATGTACCTCGCAAGCGCGGACGATGGACTTTGCGTCGAGGAGCCGACGGAGCCTTTTCATGCGGATCGCCGGAGTCGTACCCACTTCTCTCTGCGCTGCGATGAACTGCGTGGACGAAATGCCCTCCGTATACTTCGGCTCGACCAGCTGCCCGCCCCAAGCCCTGAGCGCCTCGATGACGCGATCGCGCGTTTGCTTCTGGACACCCGTCTTCCAATCGTCGCCATGCACCACGTAGTCGGGGCGCAGCTTCTGGAGATTGGAAACGTAGTCGAGCGTCTCCTGCGGAATGACTTCCGAGATCCCGACGATGTTCTCGAGGACCAGTTTCCTCTGGGCGTAGGACAGGTACGGTAACCGCTTGTACGAAGCGATCGCCTCGTCGGTGAGCAGCCCGAGAACCACGCGGCCAAGGGTTCGGGCTTCCGCGATGATCTTGAGGTGACCCGGGTGGATCATGTCTGCGCTCATCGCCACGTACACGGTCTTGGAATCGGTCAATCTGACCCGATTCTACGCAGCCCGGGCCGCGCAGCCAACTATCACACCGATTGAAGGTAGATTCTGCGCAGCGCCTCGGGAGATGCATCCCCAGGATCGTTGTCCAAGGCGCCGGACACTTGCGACACCAGTTTTTCCGCTGTCGCTTCATCGATACCGAAATCCGAAAGACGCCTGAGCATGCCGATCGAGCCGATCAGAGCGCCAACCTGCTCCACGAACCAATCGGCGAGCTCGCGATCCGACGACGCGGTGCCTCCGATCCATCGGGCGCACTCGGCCAGATCGGCTGTAGCGTACGGCAACGTGGAGGCGAGCCAACTCGGGTAGAGGGCCGCGAGACCCTCGGCATGTGGGGTGTCGGTAAGTGCGCCTAGCGGGTACTGGAGGCGGTGCGGCAGGCACGTGCTCGATAGTGCAAGGTTGATTCCGGCGAGGGTGCTCGCAAATGCCATCTCCGTTCGGGCACCGAGGTCCCGAGGAGAGGACTTGAGCACCGGAAGATAGCGAAACACCGACTGCATCGACCGGCGAGACAGCATCGTGGTGTAAGGGCTGCGCTTCTTGGACAGGAAGGTCTCGAGGGCGTGGGTCAGCACGTCGAATCCAGTCGTCATGGTGATCGATTCGGGTAAATCGATCGTACAGCTCGGGTCGACGAACGCATAGTCCGCAGAGACGACCCTCCCCCGCAGCCCGCCTTTTTCGCCGCGCTCGCAGTCCGTTAGGATCGCGCCCCAGCTAGCCTCGGATCCCGTGCCCGACGTCGTGGGAACCAGCGCAAGCGGCGCCTTCGTCGTTGGCATCGGCGCCTCGCCGCGCATGAGCGACGTAACCGAAGGACCCGCGCGCAAACCTACTGCGGTTGCCTTCGCCTGGTCCATGGCGCTGCCCCCACCAATACCGATCACGACATCGATCCCCTGAGCGCGATACTCGGCCACGCACGCGTCAACCGTCCCGACACGCGGATTCGACTCTACATTGGTCCAGATCTGCACTTCGAGGGGAAGGCGGTCGAGGAACGCGGCAGCGAAATCACGCTGTGACATGCTGGCCGAGGCGATGACCAAGGCTTTGTTCCACGCGTGCTCTTCGCAGACCGAGGCGAAGCGACTCAAAGAGCCAGATCCGAAGGCGATTTGAGTTGGGATTCCGATGTTGAAGTCGGTCATAGGTTCTCGATGTGTTCGAGGGGCGGGAACACATCACCACTCGCCATGATCTTCTTGCGCTTGGCGAAGACCGGCGTAAGCCCCTCGTAGACCGACTGATACAAGCCATACAGCTCATCGTAGAGCTGGACGTTCTTCGCCTTGGGGAAGAAGATCTGTCGGGTTCGTACCATCGCTTGCGAAGCCTCGTCGTAGTTCTGGAACCGCCCCTCCGCGACGAGCACGATGAGCGCGGCCCCGAGGCTAGTGGACTCGAGCTCCTCCATGACCTGGTACTCCACACCGGTGACATCCGCCTTGATCTCATTGACGAGCGGTATGCGCGCCAGGCCACCGCTTGCAGTGATCGACTTTGGACTCCGGCCAAGCTCCTTGAAGACATCGATGAACTCGCGGATTCCGAATCCCACGCTTTCGAATACCGCGCGCGCCATGTCGCCCCGGCTGTGAAAGCGTTCGAGACCGAAAAACACGCCACGGGCGTCTCCGTTCCAAATTGGAGCGCGCGCCCCGAGAAGGTAGGGAAGAAAGATCAGCCCCTTGGCGCCCGGGCGGCTCTCGCGCGCTTCCTTCTCCATCACTTCATATGGGTATTGCTCGTTCTTGTAAAAGCATTGCTTCGTCCACTCGATGAGGCCGCCACCCAGGTTGTTCGAGCCGCCGAGCAGGTAGCAGCCGGCCGGTTCGAAGCGTTGGGAGAATACCCGACCCTGTTCATCCGCTTGCGGCTCCTCACAAAAGAGCCGCACGGAGCTCACCGTTCCGGAAACATCGCAGACCATTCCTTCTGAGCGGAGACCGGTCCCAAATACCGAGCAGATCGCGTCGTAGGTACTGAGACGAAGCCGGACGTTCGAGGGAAGCCCGACCTCTCTCGCGACTTTCGGGTCGATTCGACCGAGGTCGCTCCCCACGGGTTGAACCTCGGGCAACATGCTGACGGGAACGTCGAACTGGTCGTAGAGCTCGGCCGCATACGCGGCTCTGTCGCCGATGTAGTACGACTTTTCAGCGTTGAGGGGATCGGTGATCGGTGGTCGCCCGGTGAGCCGAGCGGCGAGGTAGTCGTTGGGTGAGAGAAATTTGTGCGCTCTGGCAAACACATCCGGTTCGTGCTGCTTAACCCAAAGCATCCGCGGCATCTGCAGCATGGAGGTGCATTTCAGGTCGTGTTCTAGGGCGAGTGCCTCGAATGCCGCGGACGCACCTATCTGTGCCGCCTCTTCCTCCGCGCGACGATCAGAGACCATGATGACTTGGCGCAACGGATGGCCCTTCTCATCGACCGTCACGAGGCAGCTCGAAGAGGTGGCGACGGTCGCGAGCTCGATCTGTTGCGCGAGATCCTGGTCCTCGGTTACCACGCGAATAACCTCACGCAGCTTGCTCCACCACTCCTCGGCGGATTGCTCCACCATGCTTCCCTTGAGGGTGGTGGTCACAGGCAGCGAGTGCGCGGCTATGGTTTGACCAGTCTCGTCGAACACGATTGCGCGAACACTCTTGAGGCCGAGATTGAGGGAAATTACGAACATTGTTGCAGTGCTCTCATGTGCTTTGGAACTGTTTGATGAAGTGCTCGCAAGTCGCCGCGCACCGCTCCTGTAGCGCGAGGTGCAACTTCACGGGTTGCTTACCGACGACTCCGCTGAGGGAGGCGTCTGCGAGTACGGCCACGTACTGCTCTTTGAGAGCCGTCGAGATGTTGATCTTCGCGCACCCGTTGCGGATAGCCCGGCTGAACTCGGCGCTCGACAAACCGGTTCCGCCGTGGAGCACGAGAGGGATACTCGTTGCGCGCGCGGCCCGCTCGAGAATGTCCCACTGCAGGCCTGCGGTGCTCTCGTAGTGTCCATGGGCGTTTCCGAAACCTACAGCAAGGAAATCGATGCCCGTCTTTTCGGTAAACTCGGGCACTTGCTGAACCACCGCCAGCGAGTCGCGCCCGCCTCTGGCCGCACCATCCTCGACGCCGCCGACGCCTCCAAGCTCCGCCTCGACGGCGACGCCATGCGCGTGCGCCTTTCTCACGACAGCCGCGGTAAGCTCCGTGTTGAGCTCGATCGGCATCGCCGAACCGTCGAACATGACCGAGTCCCAACCACGATCGATGCATTCTTCGATCAGACCGACGTTGGAGGAGTGGTCCAGGTGCAGGTATAGGGTCGCGCTGCTCAAACGTCGAACGAGGTCGAACCAGCCCTTGAAGAGGGCGGAACCGTACGCCTCGAGAACCCCTTCGGAAACCTGCACGATCGCCGGCGCGCCACAGGTCGCGGCTGCTTTGCCCAACGCAAGCATTGGATCAAACCCGGTGATGTTGAACGAGCCGAGCGCATAGCCCTCTGCGCGCGCGCGGCGCAGGTCGCCGACGATCCCGTTCGAAGCTGCACTCCCCATACCAGCCATCTCTATCAAAATCCGGCCGCCACGACCCCTTTTTGGGCGTGTGCGAGCGACAAGAGCAGAGGATCCGGCGCACGCTGGGCCCGCTCGAGATGTCTAGGAGAGACCGTTGCCTTCCTTCAACACCGGGTCGGCGCCAGCGTCACTCGGGCGCGGGCGCGGGCGGGGGCAACGTGTCCTGGCTTTTCGGCACGCCCAGCACCGCTCTGAGCACGTGCTGCTCGACTTGGCGCTCCAGCCTGATGGGCGTCGGGATGCGGAGCAGGAGGTTCACGGTGTGCTTGTCCACGAGCTGGTACGTGATGCGTGGGTCGACAATAGGCGGGATCAAGCCGTGTCGGCGGTAGCGCGCTGCCATGGGGCGACGGACGTCGTCCAGGAAGTCCGCGCACGCCTCTCGCGCGGCGGCGAGAGCCGTGCGCTCAATCGTGCCGAGGTCGCCACTGCGATCCACCGGAATAGTCATCAAGTGCAGCATGTACTCGCCAGCGAGGCTCTCGTTGAGCACCGGGTCCGTCATGAACAGGCTGTTGGGAATGCTGATCGTACGCCCGGTGCGCTGATGCCCCTGCCCGACTTCGAACACCAGCGTCCCCAGCATCCCTGTATCGATGACGTCGCCACGAATCCCTCCGATGTTGATCCGATCGCCGACTTGGAACGCGTTCGTGCTGATGCGATACGCGGCTCCCTGGATGCATGCGAACGTTTCTCTCGTAGCCCAAACGACCGCCATCGCCAGAACCGCAAACGACACGGCAAGGGCTTGGAGCTCGGCTGCCCAAATGGTGAATAGGCCCAAGGCCAGTATCGCGTAGGAGAAGCCCCGAATCTGTGAGGCCCAGCGGAGCTGGAATTTGTCGTTGCTCGGGAGCCTGCGGCGGACAAAACGAATGGCGGCGTAGCGAAGAGTCAACACCGTCAGGAACAAGATTACCGTCGCGATCGCGTCTCTCAGCAGCACGCGATCTTGAAGAAACTCGGGAAGCGTCGACGGCATAGTCTACCTACCTCGACTCGACCGACACGCCGTCACGGACGCTGTCGCTTGGATAGGCGATCACCGTATCGCCCTCCTCCAAGCCGGACAGCACTTCGGTTTCGAGCCCGTTGGTTTCTCCCAGTTCTACTATTCGCACGACCGCGGTCTCCTCCTCGACGACGAAGGTCGCCCAGCTTTCGTCGGATCGAAACACGGCGCTCGCCGGAACTTTCAGCACGTCTTCACCCCGCCAGACCGAGATGCGGGCCTCTACCCTGTACCCGTCTCCCAAACTGGCCCAGTGCTCGCGATCGTCATCCATGTCGATGATGACGTTCACACGTTGCTCCTCGACGCCGAGGGCCGAGAGCTTGGTAAACGCGGACGGCTCCACCACTCGCACGTGGCCGCGCAACGGGTTCTTGCCACCCCACCGCTCTATCAATGTCGCCGCCCCGGCGGGAATGCGCGTCGCGTCCTGACTCAACACGTCGACCACGACCTCGAGGGCAGCAGGGTCACCCACTTCGAGGATGGCAGTGCCGCCTGGAGCTACGCCCTCGCTCTCCTGGAAAACCTTCAGCACCTGGCCGGCGACCGGTGAGATGATCTCCAACTGCTCGCCCTCCTCGCCCTGTCCGCTCAGTTGGATGAGCGCCGTCTGCGCTAGCTTCAGCTGGTGGTCGGCGACCCGGGCGCCAAACTCGGCGGAGCGAAGCTCTTCCTTGCTGCTGCCGTAATTGGAGACCGCGCGGTCGGCGTCGCTCCGCGCCAGGCCACCTTGCTGCACAACCGCAAGGGCTCGTTCCGCCTCCTGCTTCGCGAAGTCTCGCTGAAACCTCGAACGATTGACGGCCGCCTGGGCCTGGTGGCGAGCAGCCATCGCCGCATCGACGCGTGCTCTTGCCTCCGCGCGCGTGCGAGAGTCCAGAAGCGGAGGAGGCAGCGGCACGAGGCGCGCAAGGACCTGACCCTCTTCGATCGCGTCGCCGGCCTCCAGGTCGAGTCGGGCCAAGTTGCCCGTAATCGGCGCGGAGACGATGAACCGGTCTTTGACTCGGGTGCGGCCGTCCTCGTTGACGGTGACGACGAGAAGCCCTCGGTGAACCTCCGAAAGCTCGACCTCGACGGGGTTCGGAATCCACGCCACGGCAATGAGGCCCACTACGGCCACCACCGCCAAGGAGATGACAACCCAACGAAACCATTTCCTCGAACCGGACGGCTTAGCCATGCGCCATCACTCCATACTCCGTAGACCTCACCATGTCAGCTCGGCAGGCGACACCTTCTCGTCATTGGCGAGATCGCTCGCAACCCGCCCATCGGACAGTGACACGACGCGGTCGGCCATCGACGCGATGGGCGCGTGGTGCGTGATCACCGCCGTAGTCGTTCCGAGGGTTCGATTCACCTGCTCGATCACTTCGAGCACACGAATGCCCGTCTTGAAGTCGAGCGCGCCCGTCGGCTCGTCGCAGAGGAGAATCTTGGGCTGCTTGGCCACAGCCCGCGCGATCGCGACGCGCTGCTGCTCACCCCCCGACAGTTGAGCGGGGAAGTGATCCATCCGATCTGTCAGTCCAACGAGCTCCAGGGCCTCGGCGGCGTCTAGCGGCGTGTCCGAAATTTCGGTCACGAGTGCGATGTTTTCACGCGCGGTGAGACTCGGAATCAGATTGTAGAACTGAAACACGAAGCCGACATGCTCGCGCCGAAACTCGGTCAGCTCGCGGTCCCCCGCCTCCGATATATCCCGGCCTCGATAGAGCACTTGCCCCGAGCTCGGGACATCGAGCGCACCGAGGATGTTGAGCAGGGTCGACTTGCCGCTGCCAGACGGGCCTAGAAGCACCATCAGCTCCCCCTCGTATAGCGGGACGTTGACGCCGCGGAGGGCATGCACTTCGACATCGCCCATCTGGTACACCTTGCTCACGTCGCGCGCGGCGAGGATTGCCGACCGTTGGGTGTTTGGGCTGGGCTCTGGCATCGCGGCGTCCAACTTGTGTGCCCGTTCGTACGCTTTGTGCCGATTGGCGTCAACTCATCCTTGAACGCGCCGGCGCGGCGTGGTTATGGATGGGCATGCGCTCCGATTCCGATCTTGAGAACGCTACGCTCGGTACACAAACTTGGCGATACAACGACTCGGGTCAGGGACCGGCGGTCGTGCTCCTTCATGGTTCCCCGGACACGCCCCTCTCGTGGGCCGGCATCGCGGACGCGCTCGTTCGATGCCCGCACCAGCTCCCTTAGAGAAGGGTTTCTGGGGTCTCGACGAATTTGGTTGACAGGCTCAACTATTTAGTTGCATCATTCAACCATTGGAGGCTTTGATGGATAAGAATCAAGTACATGACGTCGTGAAATCGGGTTACGCG
>JAUXFZ010000052.1 GCA_030622585.1 Myxococcales bacterium | reverse complement strand
GAACAGATGTCCGTATTCCCGGCCTCCGCCAGTGCCAGTGCCAGTGCCAGTGTCAGTGTCAGTGTCAGTGCCAGTGCCAGTGTCAGTGCCAGTGCCGGCGTCAGCGCCCAATGCCTTTGGATCGGCTTGCCTGTATGTGGGTAATCGCCACTGCGAGCGCGTCCGCGGCATCCTCCTCGGGCGGCGCCGTGAGCCCCAGTAACGCCGTGACCAGCCGCGCCACTTGCGTCTTGTCCGCGGCCCCTCTGCCCACCACGGTGCGCTTCACGATGGCCGGCGGATACTCGTGCACCTCGAGCCCCACCTCTGCCGCAGCCAAGAGGGCCACGCCGCGCGCGTGCCCGAGCTTCAACGCGGCGCTTGCGTATTTCGCGAAGAAGATCTCTTCGACCGCGACGGCTTCGGGCCTGTGCTCGGCGATGACCTGCTGAAGCCCCTGGTGGATCACGTGGAGCCGCTTGGCGAGCGGCCATTTCCCTGGCACGGCGATGGTCCCCGCCCCCACATGGTGAAGCCGCGTACCCTCGAGTCTCACCACGCCCCAGCCGGTGCGCCGACTGCCTGGGTCGATACCCAGCACAAGCATCGGCGCGTCAGGCCATCTCAGCGAGCGCCTGCTCGCTGAGCTCGAAGTCGGCAAACACGTTCTGGACGTCTTCGTTGTCTTCGAGCGCCTCGTACAGCTGAATCAGCTTTGCCGCGTCTCCGCCTTCGACGAGTTTTGGGTTGTTTGGGATGTACGCCAGTGCCGCCTCGCGGACCGTAGTTCCGGCGGTGTCGATCGCGTCCCGAACCGTGTCCAGATCGTTGCGGGCGGTCGTGACCACCCATTCGTCTCCGACGAGCTCCATGTTCTCGGCGCCGCCCCCTACGGCAGCTTCGAAGAGCTCGTCCTCGGTCGCGGCGTCCTTCTCGATTCGGATGATGCCCTTCTGCTCGAAGGCCCAAAGCGCCGAGCCGCTGCTGCTGATCTGCCCGTGGTTCTTGTCGAAGAGCTTGCGCACTTCAGCGATCGATCGGTTGCGATTGTCGGTTACCACCTCGCAGAGGAACAGCGCCCCGTCCGCGCCGACCCCCTCGTAGAGGAGCTCTTCGTACTGGACACCTTCGAGCTCACCGGTGCCCTTCTTGATGGCCCGGGTCACGTTCTCGGCGGGCATGTTCACGCCTCGAGCCGAGTCGATCGCGCGTCGCAGTCGTGCGTTGCCCTCCGGGTCGCCCCCACCGGAGCGCGCCGCGATGGTGATCTCCTTGATGACTTTAGTGAACAATTTAGAACGCTTGGCGTCCTGAGCGCCCTTGCGCCGCTTAATTGTCGACCATTTGCTGTGGCCACTCATGTCGCCCCGTTATCCAATGGAACTCGTTGATTTTCAAGCAGATCCCACCACTGAATACGCTCCTACCTGGCGCGTCGAACCTTTCATGAAACGCTTCGGGATTCTCATCATCGCGCTCTTCGGCCTCGTCGGCTGCAACAACGACTCTCGCTACGTCTGCATTTCGGACGGGCCGCTCAGCGATCGTGGATGCTTTTTGTGCCGGGGCGACGAATGCACTCCGCAGCCTGCGCCTCAACGGGACCTATGCGTAGCGGCCGCCGACTGCGCCGTCGGGGAAATCTGCACGACCCTCGGCTGCGTCGGCGAGTGCACGCAAGAGTACGAGTGTCCCCTCGGAACGACCTGCGCGGACAATGGTCTTTGTCTCAATCCCCTCGATGAGGAGCCCGACCCGCCGCCCTTCCGCTGCCAGTTCAACTTCGAGTGCGGCGACGAACGCATCTGCATCGATGGTGAGTGTCTATTGACCTGTATTGACGCGCCGTGTCCCGACACGCAGGAGTGCGTGTCCGGTGCTTGCCGACCCTGCAGCGATGAAATTTGCCTCACGAGTTGCGCGCAGGACGCCGAGTGCGCGGACCATGAGTACTGCAGCTCGTTCCAATGCATTCCCGACACGCGGCCCGAACAGTTCTGCCCCGAGAACGACTGCCAGCCCGGACGTGTCTGCGTTCGCGGCCAATGCCGCACGCAGTGCGAGACCGACGAGGAGTGCGCTCGTATCGACGCCACGATTCGTTTCTGCGCACCGGTCGAGGAGCAGAACCTCTGCGTTCGCAGCAGTGAAGTGCTGGCAGAGTGTCAGTTCAACATCGACTGCGGGCTTGGCGAAGAGTGCGTCGACGGCGCCTGCGCGGTTGGATCCGAGTCGTTCTGAGCGAGCTCGGGCCGAAATGCTTCGAAGAGGCTTGTGAGACCTACATAGGTGAATCCGCCGCAAAACAAGAGGAGAAAGGGCACGCTCGCCCAGCTCTGGGTGGTGATGGCCACGACGAGAGTGGCCGCGCAGTAGACCCCGAACGCGAGCTCGACCGTATTGTGCCACGGCCACCGCCCGCGGTACCCCAGTGCTCCTGAGCTTCGTTCAGCATCGACGTCACCGCGCTTGGGCGTGCGCACGAATTCGACATCGCGGCCGAACAAGCCTTCCACGGCTGCGCGCCCGTTGTTGATCGACAGCCCGATGCCGAGCGCCATCATCAACGGCAATCGCTTGATGGCCTGCCAGTACCCTCCGTACAGATCGTGGTGGGCAACTACGTAGAACGCTGCAACCGACCCGCAGGTCGCTAAAAAGAGGGGAGCATCGAGCATCAGAAGCTCGGGGTGCTCCATCTGACGGCGAACCAACATGTTCGGGAGTTGAAGCGCTGCCAACACGAGGAGAAACACGTACGCCACGTTGTTGGTCAGGTGGAACACCGCCTCGGCCTTCACCTCGTAGCCCACCGGCGCGCGGAGGATCCGGCCGAGCAGTTTGCGTGCGGTCTGAACCGAACCTTTAGCCCATCGGAACTGCTGCCCTTTGAAGCTGTTCATATCGCCGGGGAGCTCCGCAGGCGCGCTCACGTGGGGTGCGTAGATGAATTTCCAACCGGCGAGCTGCGCGCGGTAGCTGAGGTCCATGTCCTCCGTGATCGTATCGTGTTGCCAGCCGCCGGCATCGGTGATGGCGGCCTTGCGCCACATCCCGGCCGTGCCGTTGAAGTTGAAGAAGCGCCCCGAGCGGTAGCGGGCGGCGTGCTCGATGACGAAGTGCCCGTCGAGAAGCATCGCCTGGCAGCGCGTGAGCGCCGACCGATCGCGGTTCAGATGCGTCCATCGTGCCTGCGTCATGGCGACCGAAGGGTCTCGGAAGAAATGAACCAGGTCTCGGATGATCGAGCGACCCGGAACGAAGTCCGCGTCGAATACCAGCAGCAGCTCACCCTTCGCTCGCTTCATGCCGGCTTCGAGCGCGCCGGCCTTGTAACCGCAACGGTCGATCCGGTGCAGATAGGCGATATCGAGCCCTTCCTGACGCAGCTCGTCGCACTTGCGCTGGGCGATGGCCGACGTCGCGTCGGTCGAATCGTCGAGCACCTGAATCTCGAGACGGTCACGCGGATAGTCGACCTGCGCGACCGCGTCGATCAATCGCTCCGCGACGCACAGCTCGTTGAACATCGGAAGTTGGACGGTGACCATGGGAAGGTCCACTTCGGCGTAGCGAGACAGCGGCGTCGTTCGCTCGCCGCGATGTCGCAGATACATGAGTAGCAGCGCGCCGCGATGGACCCCGTACACCGCCAGTACCCCGAGCGTGACCAAGTAAAGAACGATGACGAATGTCTGCACGATGGGTTCCCACGAATACGAAAGATGCACCGCGACGTTACGCGGAGGGAGTCTCCGTTGCTGCTGCGATCTCGGCGCCCGCTCGCAGGCGCGCCAGAGTCTTCTCTTTCCCGAGCACTTCCATCACCTCGAAAAGCCCGGGGCTGCGGGTGCGTCCGGTCATGGCGACGCGTGCGGGTTGTGCGACCACTTTCATGGGGATCTCGTTCTCCTCGAGCCACGCTTTCACCGTCGCATCGAGCGGCTCCTTGGTGAACGGCTCGACCGCCTCCACCACGTCCGCCAGTCGCACGAGGGCTTGCGCGTTGCCGGGGACCAGAAACTTTCGCTTGCCTTTGGCGTCGAACTCGACGTCCCGAAAGAAGTAGTCGACCGCCGCGGCCACATCGATGAACGTTTCGGCGCGCGGCCTCACGTAGGGGATCGTCTTCAGTAGAACCGGGTCGTCGGCTTGGACTTCGATCCCGATCTTCGCGAGAAAGGGCACAGTCCAGCGCGCGATGTCCTCATCGGACAGCATACGAAGGTGCTCCGCCTGCACGTAGAGAAACTTCTTCGCGTCGTACCGGCCCGCGGTGGACCCTACATGGTCCCAGCTGAATTTCTCGATGAGCTCTCCGCGCGTGAAGATCTCCTGATCGCCGTGCGACCAACCGAGGCGTGCCAGGTAGTTGAGGATCGCATCTGGAAGATAGCCCATATCACGATACTCGAGGACCCCGACTGCGGCGTGGCGCTTCGAGAGTTTCTCGCCGTTGGGCGCAAGCACCATCGGCATGTGAGCGAAGGTCGGAACCCGGGCACCGAGCGCTTCGTAGAGAAGGATCTGAGGCGCGGTATTGATCATGTGGTCGTCACCGCGGCCGACGAGAGTCACCCCCATCGTCAGGTCATCGATCACGCAGCCGAAGTTGTAGAGAGGCATTCCATCGGGACGCAACAAGATGAAGTCCTGCTGGGTGGAGTTCAGGATGTCGATCGTGCCTTTGACCTGGTCGACCCAGCTAGTGGTTCCTTCGTGCGGGGCACGGAACCGAATCACGTAGCGGGCGTTCGGATCCTCGGGTGCGTCGCTACGGTCTCGCCAGGGGCTCTCGAAACGGAAGCCATCCTTGGTACCGGTCTTCTGATGTGCTTCTCGAGCCGCCGCGATTTGTTCTTTCGTCGCGTAGCAGCGATAAGCGTGCCCCGACTCGATCAGCTTGCCGGCGTACTCCGCGTAGATGGCTAAGCGCTCGCTCTGCACGTAGGGACCGCGATCGCCTCCGACCCCGGGGCCCTCGTCCCAGTCGAGGCCCAGCCATCGCATCGACTCGAGCACGATCTCGATGCTCTCCTCGGTGCTGCGCTCCCGGTCGGTGTCCTCGATTCGGAGAATGAACGTGCCCTCGTGCTGGCGTGCCCACAGCCAACTGTACAGAGCCGTCCGCACACCACCGATATGCAGATAGCCTGTGGGCGATGGCGCGAACCGGACGCGGACTTCCGACATGGCCGGAGAGCTACCTGCCCCCCGCGACCGGGTCAAGCGAAGAGCAAGCTAGCTTTGGCCAGCCGGCGTGGAGTTGGCTTGGAGTATGCCGCTGTATGAGTCGCGATACGACCAGGCCAAGAAGAGCTGCATCGCGACGACGAAGATCGCCATGCCCATTCCGGCCGGATCCAAGAAGAGGTGGAACAGCAGGATGTGGACCGTGACGGGAGCCAGCAAGATCAGGCCGAGCGGAAGAAACCGTCCGGTCAGAATCATCAGGCCAGCCAGCACCTCGACCGCCTTGACGACGATCATGAAGTAGCCGGTCCCCACCAACGCACCCATGAACGTGCCACCGGCCTCGCTCATCTCGGGCATCGGAATGAAACTGAAATGGAAGAAGCCGTGCAATCCAAACACGGTGAAGATCAAACCCAACAGTACGCGCGCCCCGATTACAGCAAACTTCATGTCACGCTCCTTTTCCCGGCCCTCGGGCTCGTCCCATCGATAGAGCCTTACAGGGCGACGTTAACCCCATGGGCCCGCGACCCCCCAATTTCACACCCAGATCCCCTTGACCGAGGCTGAATGGCTGCGCAGGCTCCGCCGTTCATGACAGCGCCCGAGGCCCTGATCGAACGGCTCAACCGTGGCGTTCGCAAGCGTAACGCACGGTGGAGCTTCGTGCGCGATCAGGCGTTCGGCGACGCACTCACGCTCCGACGATTCCGGTTGGGCAATGGGCTGACCGTCCTGACACTCCTCGACCGTTCGGCTCCCACCGTGAGCTATCACACTTGGTTTCGCGTCGGCTCGCGGCATGAGCGTCCGGGCAAGACCGGGCTCGCCCATCTGTTCGAGCATTTGATGTTCAGCGAAACACGGAACCATCCTCACGGTGACTTCGATCGCTTGATGGAGCGGGCAGGGGCGGAGGCCAACGCGGCGACCTGGACCGATTGGACTTGCTACTACGAGAATGCTCCTCGGGACGCGTTGCCGCTACTCATCGAGCTCGAAGCCGACCGGATGTCCAACCTCGTGCTGCGCGTGCCGCAGGTTACCTCCGAAAAGGAAGTGGTCGCCAACGAACGCAAGCTTCGCGTCGACGACGACGTAGAAGGCAAGGCGCTCGAGCTGCTCTACGACAAAGCGTTTCGGCATCACCCGTATCGTTGGCCGACCATCGGTTCGATGCAGGACATCCGCGGCTTTACCGTACGCGATTGCCAAGAGTTCTACCGAACGCACTACGTGCCGAGCAACGCCACGGTCGTGATCGCTGGCGACTTCAGCGAACACAAAGCCCTTTCCCTGGTGCAGAAGCGTTACGGCGGCATATCCGGGGCACGCGTGGCCAAGACTCGCAAGCCGTCCAAGGAGCCGGCCCAGCGCGCGGAGCGTGTTTTCCGCCTCTCGGCACCGACACCGACCGAGAAGCTCCTCATCGGGTACCACGCCCCTTCATTCGCCGACCCGGACACTCCAGCTCTCGTCATCGCGAACGATGTGTTGTTCGGGGGCCTCAGCTCGCGGCTTCACCGGCTGTTCTGCCTCGACGAAGAGATCGCGCTGTCGGTCCGTGGTTCGATCTCGCCCTTCATCGAGCCGGGGCTTTTCGAGATGTGGATCTTTCTCCGCGAAGGAAAGCGGAGAGAGGATGCGCTTGCACTTCTCGACCGGGAGATCGCCCGCCTCGGCTCCGAAGGGCCAAGCCCCCTCGAGCTCGAGAAGGCGATCAGTCAGCTCGAGCTTTCCTTTTTGCACAGCATGGAGACGGCCGGCGGCAAGGCCGAGCAGATCGGGTTCTACGAGACGGTCGCCGATGATGGCGCCGCGGTATTCGAGCGCCTCGAAGCCTACCGAGGCGTTTCCGGCGACGCCGTGAAGCGCGCCGTCACGAAGTACCTTCGCCCTTCTCGCCGCACGCGAGTCGAGATTCTGCGAAACGCGTCATGAGCGTCTTTGTCGAATCGAGTGACGTGTTGCCACTCGTCGATTTCGAGATCGCGCTTCCGGTGGGGAGCCTACAGGACCCTGCGGGTCAAGAGGGTCTTGCGCAGCTGACCGGTCAGCTGATGCGACGCGGACCGCGCGGGCTGTCGCAGGAGCGTTTCGAGGACCGGCTCGCGAGCCTCGGATCCCGAGTGTCGGTCGAGGTGTCGATGCGCTCGACCCGCATTCGCGCCACGGTTCTGCGGCGCAACCTCGAACCGTTGCTCGGACTCTTGGCTGATATGCTGTGGCGACCGGCCCTTCGCGCGAGGGACTTCGCCAAGCTCAAGCGGCGAGCCCAGGCGGCGCTCGTTGCCCGGCTCGACGACGATCAGAGTTTGGGGGCGGTGTGTTTCCGCGAAGCGCTCTTCGGTGACCACCCGTACGGGCGCGCCTTGGGCGGACATGCGGACAGCCTCGGGCGCATCGGAGTCCAACAGGTCGAGCATTTCTACGAGCGGCACATCCAGAAGGGGTCGTTTCTCGTCGGCGTGGCGGGCGACGTGAGCGAAAACGAGGTTCGCTCACTCATCGCTTCGCATTTGCCGAAGATTCGGCGCGCCAAGCGCAAAGGCTCGGACGTGCCCGCTACGCGAGTGCGTCGCGGCCGCCACGTGGTGATCGTCGACAAGCCCGAGCGCACCCAAACCCAACTGTTCATCGGAACGCTCGGCGCGCGGACGCGCGACCGGAACCTGTTTCCGCTCATCGTTTCGAACACGGCGTTCGGCGGGACGTTCAGCGGCCCACTCATGCAGCAAGTGCGCGGAGTTAGAGGCTGGAGCTATGGCGCGTACAGTCGATTGCTCCACTCCACACAACGTGACGCTTGGTATATGTCGACGGCGCCGGCGGCCGAGTACTCGGCTGATTGCGCGGGTCTCCAACTCGATTTGCTCGAGCAGTGGGTGGAGCGGGGGACGACTAAGACAAACCTCAGGTTCGCGCAGCGCTACTTGATCAACAGCCACTGCTTCGACCGCGACACGCCATCAAAGCGGCTCGAGTCCCGCCTCGACGTCGAGCTGTTGGACATTCCCCGGAGCTATGTCGACAAGTATGATGGGCTCATTGCCCGGGTCACCAGGGAGCAGGCCAACGACGCGACGCGCGCGACGATATCACCGCGTGACCTCATCATCGTCGTAGTGGCGACCGCAAGCGAGGTCGCCAGCTCCTTCGAGCGGCTGCCCGGCGTGAAGTCGGTGGAAATAGTACCGTTCGACCGACACTAGTTACTGAGGGCACGTCGGAGCTCGGAGCGGCTCCAGATGCGTGGCACGCGCACTTCGGGGAGCCTCGAGAGGCGCTCGGCTCTCGCGCAAAGGGCTCCATCGGGCTCCGGCAGTATGATCGTTCGGAGGCTCTCGGAGCGGGTGAAAAACTCGACCACGTCCATCGCGCGCGCGTCGTGCGTTACCGAGTGAATGACGAGTCCGGCGTACTTCGTGTCCTCGCCTTCGAGCTCGCGCACGGCGCCGGAGAGTGAGTCGACGACGGACACGGGAATGCCAAAGCTTCGAATCTCGGACTCGATCTCTTCGCGAACTCGGCGCCGCGGCTCAAAAACCAGAAGTGGCAGATGCGATGCGACCGCGTCTCGGCGCACGAGCGCGCGCAATACGGCATTGTGGATCGCGTCTTCCTGATCGGCCGACAACACTGGGAAGGCGATCGCGAGACTCACGCCGTTGTTCTTGTCGCGTACGCGACGCACCGAACCGGTTAGACTCATCGTGTCTTCGCCCGTTGCGAGATCGATCAACAAGTGCACGAGGTGGCCGGGCCGGAGGTCACGATCACCGTTGACCATGGCCCCTCCCGCGGAGATGTTCTCGAGTGTGTATTGCCCAATATGGTCGCCTCGTTGAAACAGGACAGCGCGCCCGTCGAGGTCCACTCGGTGGTTCGATCGTCGGTCTCGTTCTGCCCGGGCATGCCCCATGGAGTCTTCAGAGTGCCGAGCCGTGCGGCGAAAAGCTAGTCCACAAGGGGTGATAACCCGATCTCTTGCTTGTGATTTCTCAGTTCATCTTCGGGGGTTCTCAAAACCCCGAATGATTGTATAATCGCTGAACGGCGAGGGCCTCCCTATGATGAACACACGAATACGCGACATTCTCCGCAGAAAGGGCGCAGACGTGTATTCGGTTGACCCGCTCGCGACGGTCATCGATGCCGTCAACATGATGAACGATCACCACGTTGGCTCCGTGTTGGTCTGTGAAGGTGGCGGGCCCATCGGCGTTTTCTCCGCACGGGACGTTTTGGTTCGCGTCGTCGCCGCACAACGCGACCCTAAGCAGACGCTGGTGCGCGATGTGATGACGACGCGTCTTCATACGGCCACACCCGACGACACGTTGCTCGACGTGATGCGCCTGATGACCGAGCGCCGTTGCCGCCACGTTCCGGTGATGGAGGGCGGGCGCCTCCTTGGCATGGTATCGATCGGTGACCTCACCAAAGCCACTCAACACAATCTGCACCAAGAGGTTCGAGAGCTGTCGAGCTACATCGGAGGCCCGTACTTGAGCTAACACGCGGTGCTCAGTGCCAGCGACTGTGTTGTGCGACTGAGTCACCGGAGGACGGCTCGCGACGGGCGTGCTCGCGATCGGGGGCCCCGTCGCCCAGCACCTCAAGTCGACATACGCCAAGGCGCCGACCCAATCGCTGTGCTGCCCATCCCGAGCCGTCCTCCTGCGTAGAAGTCGACGTACGTCAGTGCCAGCG